>JBBRGR010000021.1:0-10450 GCA_038223815.1 Gemmatimonadales bacterium | reverse complement strand
TGCCACGCCGACGCTGGTGGAACTCGCGTCGCCGCGCGGCGCTGTCCAGTTGATGGGCCACGAGATCGCCCGTGCCGAGCGCTCGGTCGAACTGCTTGCACCACCGGACGGCTGCCTGACGCTCGCGCCACATTTGCGCCGTGCCGCCACGGCGGGCGTCACACTGGACGTCGCCTCGACCGCGACGGTTCCCTTGGGGACCATCCCGATGACCGTGATCCCGACGCCGCGCTGGCCAGGCGAGCCCGTCTTGCTGGTCGTGGACGACCGCGCCGCCCTGGTGGGCGCCCGCGACGGCGAACGCTTCTCCGGGCATTGGGGGAGCGGCGCGGCATTCGTGGCCGCCGCGCGCACCTCGCTCGCCGCTCTCCGGGAAGGCCGATGACCGCGCCCGGTTCGCACCAGGAGCTCGACGACTCCTTCCTCGAGTTGCAGCAGGACTACATCCGCGAAGCGCCGGCTCGCCTCGCCGAACTCCGCAAGGATCTGCTCGCGTTTCGCGCGGGTGAGACGGACGCCCTCGAATCGCTGCGGCAACGCTTTCATCGCCTGGCGGGCTCGGGGGGATCGTACGGCTTTCCCCGCGTGACCGAGATCAGCCGTGCGATGGAGCATCGGATCCTCACGCCGCCGGTGCCGACGATCCGTGATGCCGAACTCCTCGAGGAGGCCCTGCGCGAGCTGAAGGATGCCTTCGACGATGCGGCCGTCGATGTGGGCCTCCCGGCGATCCTCGGCCGCATCCCCGGATTCGGCTGGCGCACGTTGATGGTGATGCGCCCCTCGCCGACGCGGGATCTGCTCGTCACGTCGCTCGAAGAGGTCGGCTTCGTGGTCGCGGTCCGCGAGGGGGAGGTGGACCCATGGGGCGTGCCACCCTCGGAGCGTCCGGATCTCGTCGTCATCGGGACGGACGCGGATGCCGATCCACTCTCTCTGGCGCGCTTCTGGTCGGCGGCAACGACCGATCGCCCGCGTGCGGTGGTGCTCGCCGACCCGAACGACGAGTTTGATCGCCTGCGGACCGCCGCCGCCGGGCTCGATGCCGTCTTCGGCTCGACCGCGTTGCCGCGCGGCCTCGCGCAGTACGCGCGGGCCCTCGCCCAGATCGGCGCGCCGCCCGCGAACGTGCTCGTCGTCGAGGACGACCCGGCCCAGTCGCAGCTGTTCGCGACCTGGCTCGCGCAACTGAATGCGCGCGTCACCATCGCCGAGAGCGCCCAGGTGGCCCGTGACTCCCTCGCGAAGGAGACGCCGGACCTCGTGCTGCTCGATGTCGACCTGCCGGATGTGGATGGGTATGCGCTCTCGCGTCTGATGCGTCAGGACCCGCGGCTCGCGTTGGTCCCGATCGTCTTCCTGACGGCGCGGCAGACCTTGGCCGACCAGATGGAAGGACTGCGCGCCGGTGGCGACGACTTCCTCGCCAAGCCGGTCGAGCGAAGTCACCTCCTCCAACTGGTGCTCACCCGCACCGAGCGGGGCCGGCGGATCCGCGAACTGGTGTATCGCGACGGACTGACCGGCGTGCTGAATCACGCCACCATGATGGCCGAGCTGGAGCACGCGATTGCCTTCGCGGACCGTCACGGGGAACCGCTCTGCTTCCTGATGCTCGACCTCGATCACTTCAAGCGGATCAACGACACCTACGGGCACCTGATCGGTGACCAGGTCCTCATGCACGTCGCCCGGGTGTTCAAGAAGGGGATCCGCGGCTCCGACCTGATCGGGCGCTACGGCGGGGAAGAGTTCGGGATCATTCTCCGGAAGTGCCCGCCCGCCAATGGCCGCGGAACCGCCGAGAAACTGCGCGCCCTGCTGGAGGCCGCGCCGATCGAACTGCCTGGGGCCGACCCGATTCAACTGCACGTCAGTATCGGGGTCGGTGCTTTCCCGGCCTCGGGCCGCACCGCCACGCAGGTCGTCGCTGCCGCCGACAAGGCGATGTATGCCGCGAAGAGTTCGGGGCGGAATCGGGTGGAGATGGGGTGACAGCACGAGGCTCGATGCTCGATGATCGATGCACGATGGTCGATGGGGTCGAGACGACAATCGGGCCGGCCCTCACCTCGAGGTACCGGCCCGATCTATTTATCGATCATCGAGCATCGAGCATCGATCATCCTGCTGTTAGTGCCGGAACGGACTCTGCAACGCCACCACATCCCTGGGATTCTCGTCGCCGAAGAGCAGCTTCCCTTCGGTGTAGCGCACGTCGCGGAGGGCGATCGCGAGCACTTCGCCGAGTTCCTCGACGGGGTGCACGTCCATCCGCTTGCGTGCCTCCTCGGGGAGATCGTCGAGGTCGGGCTCGTTGGCCTTCGGGATGATGATGGTGGTGATCCCGGCGCGGAGGGCGCCAAGGAGCTTCTCCTTCACCCCACCGATCGGCAATACGCGCCCGCGGAGCGTAACCTCGCCGGTCATGGCAATGTCATGGCGCACCTCGCGCCCGGAGAGCGCCGAGACGAGGGCCGTTGCCATGGTGATGCCGGCGGACGGGCCGTCCTTCGGAATGGCACCTGCCGGCACATGGATGTGCACGTCGCGGTCGAACATCTCTTCCTTGATGTGCAGGCCTGCCGCATGGGACCGTGCGTAGGTCCAGGCGGCCCGCGCCGACTCCTTCATCACGTCGCCAAGCTGGCCGGTGAGCACCAGCTCGCCCTTGCCGCGCATGGTGGAGGCTTCGACGAACATGATGTCGCCGCCCTGAGGCGTGTAGTACATCCCGGTGGCCGTCCCGACCTGGTCGGCGGCGGCCTTTTCCTCAGGGTGGAGCTTGGGCCGGCCGAGGAGTTCGCGCACCACCGCCGCGGTGACGTCGACGCGCTGGACCTCGTCGGCGGCGATCTTCCGCGCCGCCTTCCGGGCAACCCGGCCCACTTCGCGCTCCAGCTGGCGCACGCCGGACTCGCGCGTGTAGCGCTGCACCAGCTCGAGCAGCGCCGGGCCAGCGTAGGTGATCTGCTCGGCGGTCAGGCCGTTCGCCTCGATCTGCCGCGGGACCAGATACTGCTCGGCAATGGCCACCTTCTCGGCCTCGATATAGCCGGAGAACTCCACCACTTCCATGCGATCGAGCAGCGGGCCCGGGATGTTCTGCAGCATGTTCGCGGTGGCGATGAACATGACCGCGCTCAGGTCGAACGGCATCCCGAGGTAGTGATCGGTGAAGGAATCATTCTGGGCCGGATCGAGCACCTCGAGCAGGGCCGAGGCCGGGTCGCCCTGGAAGGAGACGCCAAGCTTGTCGATCTCGTCGAGGAGGAAGACCGGGTTGCGTGTGCCAGCCTGCTTCATCCCCTGGATGATCCGACCGGGCATCGCCCCGACGTAGGTGCGCCGGTGCCCACGGATGTCGGCCTCGTCCCGCGCCCCGCCGAGCGAGATGCGGACATACTTGCGTCCCATCGCGCGCGCGATGCTCTTGGCCACCGAGGTCTTGCCAACGCCCGGAGGCCCCACGAAGAGCAGAATGGGCGAGCGCTTGGTACCGTCAGCGCCATCGCCCGAGGGCGAGAGCGGCACGGCGTCGACAGACGGCGACGCCTGCGCGGGTTCCTCGCCGAGGGCGGCGTCCGCGACTGCATCGCGCCTGGCGCGCATCGCACGCACCGCGAGGAACTCCAGCACGCGATCCTTCACATCGCCCAGGGCATAGTGGTCGGCATCCAGGATGCGTGACGCCTCGGCGATCTCGAGATGCTCCTCGGTCTGCTCGTTCCACGGCAACTCGGCCACATGCTCGAGGAAGGTCCGGATGACCTGCGACTCCATCGTCTCGCGGCCGATGCGGCGGAGGCGCCCGAGTTCACGATCGACTTCCTTGCGGGCCTCTTCCGGGAGATCCAGCATCTCGAGGCGGGCCTCGAGGTCATCGACCTCGCTGCCATCCTCTTCGTCGCCGAGCTCACGACGGATCGTCTTGAGCTGCTCGCGCAGGTAGATCTCGCGCTGCCGATCGCCCAATTCCTCCTGCACCTGCGACTTGATGTCCTCCTGGGCGTCCAGCACGGAAATCTGCCGCTGCACATGCACCAGCACGCGGCGGAGCCGCTCGTCCACGGCGAGCGTCTCGAGCAGCGTCTGGCGACCGGCGGCATCGAGGTCGAGGTAGCCGGCCACGAGGTCGGCGAAGCGGCCGGGCTCGTCGATCCCATTGAGCACCTGGGTGACGACTTCCTCCGGCAGCCCCGACTTCTGGCCCAGCTCGGCGGCACGGGCCCGCAGCTCACGGTGCAACGCAATGAATCCCGGATCCTGCTCGTCCACCGCCGGGAGGTCGTCCATGTCGCGGACGACGGCCACGAGGTGGCCGTTCTCCTCGACCATCTGGAGTGCCATCGCCCGCCGCTCGCCGTGGAGCAGGAGCTGCATCCCGGACATGCCGCGCTGGAGCTGCCCGATCTTGGCGATCGTGCCGATGGAATGGAGTCCGTCGATCGAGACCGCCTCGAGGTTCTCCTTCTGGGCGACGGCAAAGACCAGCTTGTCTGGCGAGGCGAGTGCCGCCTCGATCGCCTTGAGGGTCATCGGCCGACCAGCCCCGATGGGGGCAGTCACGCCAGGGAAGAGGACGACGTCGCGCAGGGGAAGGACGGGAATCGTCAGTCGTTCAGCCATGGAATTCTCCTTGAAACGCGGTGCCGGCCTGCCACTCACAGGGGGGCGAGGGAGCGCGGTCGGCACGACAGGCAGGGAAGGGGCATCCACCGTGCCAGCGCATGACACAAGATACCTGCCGGGGTGGCCGGGATGTTCCCGGAGGTCCCGCCAGAGGGGCACGGACGTTTCAGACGCGAAACCTCTCACCTGTCGAGACGGCAGGTGGCGCTCGGCACGTTGCTCGCAGATGCATCCGCGTACAGATTTCGGGGTTGGCATCCCGTCCCGACGTTGTCTCGCTGCCCGGATCCTGAATGGACGATCCCACCCCCCACCCTCTGCCCGCCCTCCTCAAGGAGGCGCTTGGCGATTCGTACACGATCGAGGGCGAGATCGGGCGAGGCGGCATGGGGGTGGTGTATCGTGCGCGCGATGAGCGCCTGCATCGTCGCGTGGCGATCAAGGCCTTGCCTCCGGAGTTGGCCTTCTCGAGCGAGATCCGCGAGCGCTTCACCCGCGAGGCGCAGACGGCCGCGAAGCTGGCGCATCCCCACATCGTGCCGATTCACGACGTCGGCCAGGGCAAGGGGATCGTCTACTTCGTCATGGGCTTGATCGAGGGCGAGTCCCTCGCGGCGCGCATCCGCCGCCGGGGACGCGTGCCAGCCGAGGAGACGCGCCGGATCATGCGCGAGACGGCCGACGCCCTCTCCGCGGCCCATGCGCTGTCGATCATCCACCGCGACATCAAGCCGGACAACATCCTGCTCGAGGGGACGCGCGGTCGCGTGATGGTGACCGACTTCGGCATCGCCAAGGCGATGTCCTCCGCGAGCAGCGCGACGCTGACCTCGGCCGGGATGGCGATCGGCACTCCCTCGTACATGAGTCCGGAACAGGCCGCCGGCGAGCGGGAGATTGACGGCCGGAGCGACGTCTACTCGGTGGGCGTGGTCGCCTACCAGATGTTGTCCGGGGAACTCCCGTTCAACGCGCCAACGGTGGCGGGCATCCTGATGAAGCACATCACCGAGGCCGCCCCACTGCTCCACGAGAAGTATCCGGACGTCCCGGAAGATCTTTCGCTCGCGGTGGCGCGCTGCCTCGAGAAAGACCCGGAGAATCGCTGGGCCTCTGCCGAAGCGCTGCGCCGCGCCCTGGAGAGCCGCTCGGTGTCGGGCTACCGCCCCACCGGGCTCGGGTGGCGCGCGGCTGAACGCGCGGCATCGCCGCCGCGCGCGGGCGCACCCACCCGCCCTTCGCCCAGGCCGCTGGCTCGCTCGCCGCTCGGGGAGCGTGGTACCGCGCGCCCCACGCGCGTCCCGCTTGGCGGCGCCGTCGGCCGGGGGAACGTCCCGGCGCGGCGCGACATCGCGGATGCGCGTGAGGCGGGACGACTTGCGCGTGAGCGGGCCCGCGGCGGTCGACCGGCCAGGAAGGGCGACGAGGCCCTGCTGCCGGAGACCGGAGAGCCAAAGCTGGTGCGCCTGGCCCGCGCCGAGTTCGCGAAGTATGTCGCGGTGGTGGGAGGCCTTTTCATGATCAACGTGGCCACCGGTCTTGACACCCCGTGGTTTCTCTTCCCTGCCGGCGGCATGTCGATCGGGTTGTTCAAGCGCTACTCGGAGCTCTGGCAGGCCGGCTATTCGTGGCGCGACGTGCTCAACCGCCCCGACGCACCGGATGCCGTCTCCTCCGCGCAACCGAAGGCGCTGAAGGGGATCCGACAGCTCCAGGCGCCGAAGGAGGAAGACTTCGGCCCCTTCTTGCCGAAGATGCTGCAGGTGCATGGCGACCGCAGCGCGATTCTCGGCATCTGGTCGCGGCTGAGCGAGACCGACCGGGAGATGTTCCCGGAGATGATGCAGACCGTGGAGGGCTTGCACGATCGCGCGGGCCAGCTCGCCCACACGCTCCATGACATGGACCGCGTGGGCATGCAGGACGTGGCGACCATTCAGGCCCGCATTGACGAGCTGCAGGCACGCCCCGACAGCGAGGAGCGTGACCGGCAAGTGGCGCTGCTCCAGCGGCAGTATCAGAGCTGCGTGGACCTGCAGGCGCGTCGCACCGAGATCAGCGATCGGCTGGAGAGCAGCGTGATCCTGATGCAGAGCCTGCGGCTTGAGCTGTTGCGGGTCAAGGAGCGCGGCGTCGGCGCGATGAATGACGACCTGGCGCTTGTGACGCAGCAGGCGCGGGCGATCTCGCGGGATATTGACAATGCGATCAGCGCGGCAGCGGAAGCGAAGGGGTTGTAGCAGGTCCTCAGTACGCCAGAATCTCCGCCATCGCGGCCTTCAAGGCCCCCACCTGCGGCAGAATCACGTCTTCCAACTCTGGCGCGTAGGCCACGAAGGTGTCGGTGGCGGCCACGCGACGGACGGGCGCATCGAGCCACTCGAACATCTCGTCGGCGATCTTCGCGCTGATCTCGGAGCCGTAGCCCCAGGAGAGCGAGTCTTCGTAGGCGACGATCACGCGGGAGGTCTTCTTGACCGACGCGGCGATGGTGTCCCAGTCCACCGGGTTGAGCGAGCGGAGGTCGATCACCTCGACGCGCTGTCCGGTGGCTTCCTCGAGCTCCTTGGCCGCCAGCACCGCACGCTGCACGACGGCGCCATAGGTGATGACCGTGGCATCCGTCCCTTCCCGCACCACCTTCGCCTTGCCGAAGGGGATCATGAAGTTGGGACCCGGATAGCTCCCCTTGTTGTAGGCCTGCCGGTAGAGGTGCTTGTGCTCGAGGAAGATCACCGGGTCGTCGCAGCGGATCGCCGTGCGCAGCAGGCCGTTGGCATCGAGCGCCGTGCTCGGGCAGATGACCCGGAGGCCAGGGACGCCGGTGAAGATCGCCGCGCCGGTCTGCGAGTGATACACGGCGCCGCCCTTCAGGTAGCCGCCGTAGGTGACGCGGATCACCACCGGCGAGGCGAAGGTGTTGTTGGAGCGCCAGCGCATCAGCGCGAGCTCGTCGCGGATCTGCATGTAGGCGGGCCAGATGTAGTCGAAGAACTGGATCTCGACGACCGGCTTCATGCCGCGGGTGGCGAGGCCGATGGCGCGACCGACGATGTTCGCTTCGGCGAGGGGTGAGTTGTAGACGCGGTTCGAACCGAACTGCTTCTGCAGGCCCCACGTCACCTTGAAGACGCCACCCTTCCCTTTCACGTCACCCAGTGCCTCCGGCTTCGAGGCATCAGCGACGTCCTCACCGAAGATCAGGATCCGCGGATCGCGGGTCATCTCGTCCTTGAGACAACTGTTGAGCAGGTCGACCATCGTGGTCGGGTCGCCGCTCGTCTGCGGGTCGTCCTCGGTGTCGAACTGCTCGGCCGTCGGGTCGACGTCCGGCGAGTAGACGAAGTCGTAGATGGTATCGAGCGCCGGCTGGGGCGCGGCGAGGGCGATGTCGGTTGCGACATTCACCTCTTCCTCCACCTGCTGCTGAATCAGCGCCAGTTCCGCCTCGGTGGCGACGCCCTGCTCGAGCAGCTGGCGCGGGAAGACCGTGACCGGATCGCGCGCGGCATCGGCCACGCGCTCCGCGGTGGTCCGGTAGTGGACCTCGTCGTCGGAAAGCGAGTGCGAGTAGGGGCGGATCACGTGCGCATGGACGAGTGCCGGACCCTTCCGCTGGCGGCAGTAATCGTGCGCCTTCTGCATCGCCTCGTGCGAGGCGATCGGATCACAGCCATCGACTTCGATGATCAGCAGGTTCGGAAAGGAGGCGAGGAGCTTGGAGATCGAGCCGCCAGCGGTCTGGACCGCGACCGGGACCGAGATGGCGTAGCCGTTGTCCTCGACCAGAAAGAGCACCGGGAGCTTGAGGTTGCAGGCGGAATTCATCGCCTCCCAGAACTCGCCCTCGCTGGTGGTGCCCTCGCCGGTGGTGCAGAGGATCACCTCGTCGCCCCGGGTGAGTTCCGAGAGCCGTTCATCGGCGGAGGCACGCAGCCACGCCTCCGCCGCCCCGACCGCCTGGAGGAACTGGGTCCCGGTTGGGGACGAGGTGGAGACGATGTTCAGCTCCTTGTGCCCCCAGTGCGACGGCATCTGGCGACCGCCGGAATTGGGATCCTCCGCGGCGGCGACGGCTGAGAGGAGCTGCTCGGTGGCGGTCATGCCGAGGCCGAGACAGAAGGCGCGATCGCGGTAGTAGAGGTAGAACCAATCGTAGGCGGCGCGGAACACTTTCGCCGCCGCCACAAGGATCGCCTCGTGCCCGGCCCCCGAAATCTGGAAGAAGATCCGGTTCTGGCGCTTGAGCTGGATCTCCTTGTCGTCAAGGCGACGCGAGAGGAGCATCAGCCGGTAGAAGTCGAGCAGGTCGGCCTTGTCGAGCTTGGTGGCGGACCGCGGGCGGGCAGAGGTTCGAGTAGCCATGGGCCGAAAGATCGCCCTATGCGGGGCCTTCGGGAAAGTGGCGAGGCGCTGCCCGCGTCTCGCTACCTCCCCGTCAACCGCCTCAGCGCCGCCAGCTTCTCCAACGCCGTGTGTCCGGACGCGGCCGGGGCCGCCGGGCTCACGGCAAAGAGGTCCCGGATGTCGAGGAGGATCTCGAGCATCAACTGATCCCGCATGTAGGAGTTGTCGAGGTCGGCCATGCGGGTCGGGGACTCCGCCGAGCGGGCCTGTTCATAGCTGTCCCGATAGATCTGCTCGAGGTTGCCGAGAATGCGATCTCGTGAACGCATGGAATGTCCTCCGGGAAGCAGCGTGTCATGTCGCCAGCTGGTGCCAATCGGGCACCCCCGGGACGCGCCCCCGAACATGGCGCCGTGCCACCGCTCCGCGCCAGTCGGGAGGGGTGTTCGGGGCGGGGGCTATCTTTCGAGCAAGGCTCCTGCCCACGGGGTCATGGATGTTGCTGCGCGGATCCCTGCCGCCCCGAGGAACTGACCCCGATGTCCCATTTTCGTGTCGCGTCGCTGCAATACTTCCTTCGCCCCGTGGCGACCTTCGACGCGTTTGCGGATCAAGTCGTCGCGCTGATCGAAACCGCCGCGGACTACAAGGCAAAGTTGGTGGTGTTCCCGGAATACTTCTCGGTCCAGTTGCTGACGCTCGGCGATGTCAAGCGCCCGATCCGCGACCAGGTGCGCGACCTCGCCGGTCAGGCGGATGCGGTGACCGCCGTGCTCGCCGATGCGGCACGGAAGCACCAGGTATATGTCGTGGGAGGGACGGTCCCGGTCTTTGACGGCGGCGCCCTGCGCAATGAATGCCGGGTCTTTGGCCCCGACGGCCGGTGGGCGCCTCAACGCAAGCTGCACATGACGCGGTTCGAGCGGGAGGAGTGGTTCGTCTCCCCGGGAGAGGGATTGAGCATCTTCGAGGCGCCGTGGGGGCGATTCGCCGTGGCGATCTGCTACGACGCGGAATTCCCCGAGATCGCCCGGGCCGCGGCGCTGCAAGGGGCCGACGTGCTGGTGGTCCCCTCCTGTACCGACGACCGCCAGGGCTTTCTGCGCGTCCGATACTGTGCCCATGCCCGGGCAATCGAGAACGGGATGTACGTGATCACCTCCGGCACGGTCGGATCGCTTCCGATGGTCCCCGCGGTGCACCTGAATTACGGACAGGCCGCCATCCTGACCCCCTCGGATTTTGCCTTCGCCCGCGACGGCATCCTCGCAGAGGGGAATGTGAATCAGGAGATGATGGTGATCGGTGATCTGGACCTCGAATATCTGCGGAAGTCCCGTGAGATGGGCACGGTCCTCCCGCTCCGGGACAGTCAATCCACCGCCAAGGTGCTCACCGGCACCCAGATCGTGCCCCTGTGACGGCGCCCCGCCTTCGGGTGCGACCGATGCGTGCCACCGACTTCCCGCAG
>JBBRGR010000020.1:0-10485 GCA_038223815.1 Gemmatimonadales bacterium | reverse complement strand
CTTGGCAGCCGAGAAGATCCCGTCGAACGAGATCGAGCCGCTGCGACTGCGCGACATCACCCGAAGGATTGGCCAGGGCGAGTATGAGGCCCCGCCGTCGCTCGACATCCTTACGGATCGGATCCTCAAGGCGCTGCGAGGCGGGGCCTAGGGCCCGCCGCTACAGTCGGATCGTCAACCCGTCCTGGAGGGTGTTGCGGTAGGCCCTCCAGGCCGGGATCAGCCCCACCAGCACCCCCGCCACGACCACGCCACCCAGATAGAGCCACTCCAACTGCTTCGGCGCCGTGATCGGGATGTACACCCCGAAGTGCGTCTCGGCGATTCCCTGCCCCACCACCAACAGCCCATACACCAACGCCACTCCGACCACGGCGCCGACCAGCGCGAGCAGGCCGCTTTCGAGCACCAGAAGCGCCGCGATCCGCCCTGGCCCGGCGCCCAGGGAGCGCAGGATCGCCATCTCACGCCGGCGCTCCTGGAGCGTGCTGTAGAGCGCCACCAGCATCCCCAGCAGCCCGACCAGCAGCACTGCGCCGGTGATGATGCGGGCGCCGTCCTCCGCATAGCTGATCGAGTGCCAGAGCTCGGTGAGGGCCACGGCCGGGAGGATCGCGGTCAGCGGCTCCACCCGATCGGTGTTCATTTGGCGCTGGAGCATGAGCGACGCCGCGCGCGCCTTGGTGCCGAGGAGGAAGGCCGTCAGTTTGTGGTCATGACCCGCGTGATCCTCGGCCGCGGCGACGGTCACCGGTGGATGATCGTGGTCATCGGCCGGAAGAGGAGCCGCCACCCCGGGCAGTGCCGAGGGCGGCCCGGCACCTGGCATGACCGTCGGCGACCCCGACGGCGGCGCTGCCGGGGCGGATGACCCGGGCCGCTGCAATGGGGCAAACCTGGGTTGCGCCCAGCCATCGGGTGACTCTGCCGGCATCCCCTCGTGCATCCCCTCGATGCCCTCGAGCGTGATGAATACCGAGCGATCAACCGGCGTGGACGTGCGCGAGAGAATGCCCACCACGGTGAAGGGATGCTCCTCGTGATCGCTGATCCCGGTCCCGCGCAACCCGTGGGTCAGGGTGACAGGGCTGCCGAGTGTGAGCCCACGACGGGTGGCGACTTCGATCCCGACGACCACATCCGTGTCGCGCTCGAGCAACCGGCCCTCTCCGGCCGTGACGCGACCATCGTTGCGGTACCTGTAGTGCTCGAAGAAGGCGCTCGTGGTGCCGACCACGCGGTAGCCGTAATAGGAGTCGCCCAGTGAGATGGGGATCGTCCACGCGACGGCCGGATGACGGGCCCAGCGCTGATAGGTGCTCCACTCGACCGCGCCCGCCGGGGCACCAAGCCCGAAGATCGACGACAGCAACAGTTGCTGGGAGCCACCCCGCGCACCCACGATCAGATCCGTCCCGCGAATCGTCCCCGCGAAGCTCTCGCGAATGCCGCGACGCACCGTCTCGACGCCCACGAGCAGCGCCACCGAAAGGGCGATCGAGAGCACCGTGAGGATGGTCGTCAGCCGCCGATTGCGGAGTGAGCGGAGGGCGAGTTGCAGTGTCAGCATCTCAGTGCCCTCCGGCACAGTTCAGCGTCGGGAGCGAGAGCACGCGGTCAAATCGCGCACCGAGCGACAGATCATGCGACACGAAGAGGAGCGTGGCCTCTGCCTCGGCACAGCACTCGAACAGCAGCTCCAGAAAGCGGTCACGCAGGTCGGTATCGAGCGCGGAAGTCGGTTCATCGGCGATCACCAGCTCCGGGCGGCCGATAAGTGCCCGTGCAGCCGCCACCCGCTGCTGTTGACCCACGCTCAATTCGGTAACCGCCGTGTCGATGAAGGCTCCCAGTTCCAGGCGTTCGGCGAGCCGGCGCGCTTCCTCCTCGATGGACCTGCTCCCCAATCGCGCGCGTCGCACCGCGTGCAATCGGCACGGGAGCGCGATGTTCTCCAGCACGGAGAGGTAGGGGATCAGATTGAAGAGCTGGAAGAGATAGCCGATGTGCGTGCCGCGATAGCCATCGCTCTCTGAAGGCGGCAGCGTGGCGAGATCGCGTCCCAGAATGCGCACGTGCCCGGCCGTCGGGCGGAGCACCCCGGCAATCAACCCGAGCAGCGTCGTCTTCCCGGAGCCGCTGGGGCCGTGCAGAAAGACACGCTCGCCCGAGGCAATCGACACGGCGGACACGCGAAGGACCTCGCGCCCGGGACGATACCCGAACACGAGGTCCTCGATGGCAATCGCAAGCGGGCGATCGCTCACTTCTTGGCGGGTACGTAGGGCTTGCTGTCGAGCCCTTCCATCTCGTAATAGGAGGCGCCATAGACGGACTCGGTCTGCCGGAGGTGCAGCACGCCCTCGAACATCACCGGATCCCACCAGCCGATCTTCACGGTCTTGCCGCCCTTCATCTTGACGTAGACCATCTGATTCGGCGGCGGGGGCGGGGTGTGGACGCAGGCACCGAAGTACGGCACGAGGAGGAATTCGTCCGACTCCTGCATGTTGTCCTCGAGCGGGACGATGAAGGCGGCGATCTTGACCAGCTTGCCGTCGAGCGCCTCGAGCGACGCCGGCGCCTTGCCGGTGTTCAGATCGAGCCCACCCAAGATCCGCCAATCGACGAGGACCGGATCGGGAGCAAAGAATTCCGCCGCAATCGCCGCGGGAGAAACCACGAAGCTGGTCGCCGCGGCTGGAGCGGGGGCGACAGCCAGAAGGGACAAGAGCAGGCCGGACACAATCATCAAAGCACCTCCATGAGAACCTGATCGCAACAACACTTGCTGTCTATGATACGTAGGAGTCTCCGAATAAGTTGCCTTGCTCCACTCCCAATTCCAACCCACCGGAGATGTTCCCATGGCCCGTTTGACAGTCGGCCTCGGTCTGGTTCTCGCTGCTGCCGCGTGCGGCGGCGGTTCGGCCCCAGCCACCACGCCCGCTCCCGCTGCGGCTCCTGCGGCCGCTATTGCCCCTCCCACCCCGCAGACCCCGGTAGGCGGGGCGCTTGGCGCCGGTCGCGGTGCTGCGGGCGCCCCCGGTGGTCGTGGTGCAGGTGGCGGCCGAGGCGCAGCTGCCCCGTCCGTCGACAGCACGAAGTACGTCCGGACAACGCCTCCCACGGACCCGATCATTCAGCGGATGTGGGCGGAAGGGACCACCAATGGCCAGGCCGGCAAGCTGGCCCAGGTGCTCATGGACTCCATCGGACCGCGCCTGGTCGGCTCCGACCGCTTCAACGCGGGGCAGGAGTGGCTGGTGAAGCTGTACGCCTCGTGGGGCGTGACCGCCAAGCGCGAACAATACGGGACCTGGAATTCGTGGAAACGCGGGACGACGCACGTCGACCTCATCGCGCCGCGGGTTCGCTCGCTCGAGGCGATGATGCTCGCGTGGAGCCCGGGCACCGGGGGCAAGGATGTGATCGGCGACGTGGTCACCCTGCCGGCCGTCCGCAGCCCGGAAGAGTTCGCCGCCTGGGCGCCGTCGGCCAAGGGGAAGTTCGTGCTGATGAACGCCCCCAACGCCTCCTGCCGCAGCGCCGCGCAGTGGAACGAATTCGGGCAGATCGGCGCCTTCGATTCGCTCACCGCGCTGCGCCGCGTCGCGTCGCAGGAGTGGACCCAGCGCACCCTCGCCGCCGGGAACCAGTATGACTGGCCGAAGGCGGCTGGTGTGGCCGGCGTGATCACCACGAGCTGGTCGCAGTACCCGGGCGTCAACAAGGTGTTTGGCAGTTGGCGCCAGCAGGTGCCGACGATCGAGGCCTCCTGCGAGGACTACAACCTCCTCTTCCGTCTGGCCCAGAACAATCAGGGCCCGAAGGTGAAGGTGAACGCCGAGTCGGAGTTCCTCGGCGAACAGCCGGTCTTCAACGTGATCGCGCGTATCCCGGGCACCGAGAAGCCGAACGATTACATCGTTCTCTCGGCACACTATGACTCGTGGGATGGCGCGTCGGGCGCGACCGACAACGGCACCGGCACGATCACCATGCTCGAGGCGCTCCGCATCCTCAAGAAGCACTACCCGAACCCCAAGCGGACGATCATCGTCGGCCACTGGGGCGGCGAGGAGCAGGGCTTGAACGGCTCGCGCGGCTGGGTCGAGGACAACATGGGCCTTGTCGGGAACGTCGTCGCCGGCTGGAATCAGGACAACGGCACGGGCCGCGTCACCGGCATGTCGCCTGGCCCGTTCATCGGGGCACAGGAGCGGATGATCAGCTGGATGTCGGCGATGCCGTCGCAGATCACGGGCTTCGTCCGGCTGGGCGGCATGAGCGGTCCCGCGGGCGGTGGCACCGACAACGCGGCCTTCCAGTGTGCCAGGTCGCCGGTCTTCGGCCTCAACGCGCTGAGCTGGGACTACAGCAACAGCACCTGGCACACCAACCGCGACACCTATGACAAGATCGTCGTGGCCGATTTGCAGAACAACGCGAGTCTGGTCGCCATGCTGACCTACCTCGCCGACAAGGATCCCCTCCTCGGCAAGGCACAGCCGACGGATTCCCTCACCAACCCGGCGACGGGCGCGAAGACGGCCGTGACGTACAGCTGCCCGAAGGGGACGCGGGCGACGGTGCAGTCGGGGCGGTAGGAGGTCGGAGGTCGGAGGTCGGAGGGAATCGGGATCTGTCATCCCGAACACAGTGCGGGATCTGCGTGATGGCGTTCACGCGGGTCCCGCACTGTGTTCGGGATGACGGTATTTCACGACCAACGGCCAACGACTACATCACCACATTCACCATCCCCTCCCCCGCCCTCCACCGCCGCAGATTCTCCAGGAAGAGATCCACCAGCCGTTCGTTCTCCCGATCGCTCGTACTGGCCGAGTGCGGAGACACCAGCACATTGGGCATTGCCCAGAGTGGCGAGTCGGCTGGCAGCGGTTCCGTGGCGAAGACATCGAGCGCGGCGGCACCGAGGTGGCCGCGCTGGAGCGCGTCCACGAGCGCCGGCTCGTCCACCAGCGCACCGCGACCGATGTTGATCAGCACGGCGCCCTGCGGCAGCCGCGCCAGCTGTGCCGCGCCGATGAGCCCCTCCGTCTCAGCGGTGTGCGGCACCACGAGCACCAGATACTCCGCCTCGGGGAGAATGGCATCGAGCGCGCTGACCGGATGGTAGGCATCGAGCGGCACGTCGGGATAGCGCTCCCGGCTCGCGCTACGTCCCACGCCGACCACGCGCATGCCGAGGGCGGTGCAGAGCCGTGCAAGCTCGCTGCCGATGGCACCCAACCCGACGATCACCACCGTGCGATCCCGCAGGTCGGTCCCCGCGAAGCGCTCCCAGCGTCTCTCCCGCTGCTGCGACACCATCAGATCATGCCGACGGACGTGCATCAGCATCGCCATCAGGCAGAACTCCGACATCGGCTGCGCGTGGATGCCGCTGGCCCGCGTGATGATGGTCTCCGGAAGCCGCTCCTGATACCGGTGCTTCGCCACCAGCGGGCCAATGCCGGAACTGCTCGCCTGAATCCAGCGCAGTTGCGGCGCCAGGTCGGGGAGCTCCGCCAGGTGGGTCCAGTCGAAGTCGAAGAGGATGTCCGCCTCGGCCAGCAGCGCCCGCCACTCCCGTTCCTGCTCCGCCGTGCGCACCAGCTTCCCGCCGATGTGGTCCGCGGCAAAGCGCGGCACCGGCACCAGATCCGGACGGGAGAGCACGCGCGTGCTCGGCTCAGCGGCCGCGATGCGCGCGACGAGCTCGGGTTCGAGGAAGGAGGCGATCAAGATCGTTGGAATGGGGAGGTCCTCGGGGGCGGGGTGAGGGGTGAAAGGTGGCACGTGCAAGGTGAAACGTAAAACGGGAGCCCGATTCGGGCCCCCGCTCCGCGTCCCACCTTTCACCTTTCACATCTCACATCTCACATCTCACCGTTTCCTGCAAACGTCTACTCCTCATCCTCTTCTCCGAAGGCGAAGTCTTCCTCGAAGTCCTCGTCGAGATCATCCTCGTCGTCGTCGTCGTCATCCTCGGCTTCGTTGCCGCCGAGCTCCTCGTCCTCGTCATCGAGTTCGAGATCGTCGACGTCGAAAATTTCCTCGCCATCCTCGTCAAACCGGCGGCGCATCACCGCAGTATCCACCGACGCCTCCCAGGACGTCTCCCACGACGACGACATGTCTTCCTCCACGGTACCAGTTCCGGGTGATGATCCAGCCAGGGTCAGGTGATTCAGCATGTTAGGCAACGTTGTCCCCACGATTCGCGGCACGCTGGGCCTTCTTCCGATCGGTGGCCTGCAGGCTCCGCTTCCGCAGTCGGATGTTCTCCGGCGTGACTTCAATGAGTTCGTCCTCTTCGATGTACTCGAGGGCGTATTCCAGCGTGATCGGGCGCGGCGGCTCGAGCTGGATGTTTTCGTCGGTCGACGTGGTGCGCATGTTGGAGAGCTTCTTCTCCTTGCCCACGTTGACGTCCATGTCGCCGGGGCGCGAATTCTCGCCGACGACCATCCCCTCATAGACCAGCTCGCCCGGGGCCACGAACATCTGGGCCCGCTCCTGCAGGTTGGCCAGCGCGAAGCCGACGACCGGCGCCTCCCGGTCGGCCACCAGCACCCCGCGCTTCCGCCCGGCGAGCGGGCCGGCCCAGAGGCCGTACTCGAGGAAGCGGTGGTTCATCATCCCCGTGCCACGGGTGTCGGTGAGGAACTCCGAGCGGTAGCCGAAGAGACCGCGCGACGGGATCCGGAAGGTCAGACGGACCATTCCCTGTCCCGGGTTTCGCATCTCGGTCATCTCGGTCTTCCGGGGGCCGAGCTTCTCCATCACGACGCCCATGTATTCTTCGGGCACGTCGATCGTCAGCTCCTCGTAGGGCTCGAGGCGTTCGCCCTTCGGGCCATCCTTCAGGATCACGCGCGGCCGGGAGACCTGGAACTCGAACCCTTCGCGCCGCATCGTCTCCATCAGGATGCCGAGGTGGAGTTCACCACGACCACTCACCGAGTGGGTGTCTGGGGACTCCGTCGGCTCGACCCGAAGCGCCACGTTCCGCTCGAGTTCCTTGAAGAGGCGATCCCGCAGCTGGCGCGAGGTCACGTACTTCCCTTCGCGGCCCGCGAACGGCGAATTGCTGACGATGAAGTCGACCGAGATGGTCGGCTCTTCGACGGCGATCCCGGCCATCCGCTCCGGATGCTCAACCGACGTGAAGGTCTTGCCGATTTCCAGCGTTTCGAAGCCGGAGAGGGCGACGATTTCGCCGGCCTGCGCCACCGGAGTTTCGATCCGATTGAGCCCATCGAAGGTATAGAGCTTGGTGATGCGGCCGGTCTCGATGCCGGGCCCTTCCGGGACCATGCCGGGCTCGCCGAGGGGGAGCAAGGCCACCTGATCGCCGACGTGGATGCGCCCGCGCTCGATCCGACCGATCGCGATGCGCCCGAGGAACGAGGAGAAGTCGAGCGTGGAGACGAGCATCTGGAACGGCTTCTCGGGGTCGCCCTCTGGCGGCGGCACGGTCTTGAGGATCGTCTCGAAGAGCGGCTCAAGGGTGCTGCCCGGCTGGTCGAGCTCGAGGGTCGCGGTCCCGGCACGGCTCGACGTATAGAGGAAGGGGCAGTCGAGCTGTGCTTCCGTCGCGTCGAGGTCCATGAACAGCGACAGCACTTCGTCGTGGACGCGCATCGGCTCGGCGTCCGAGCGGTCGATCTTGTTGATCGCCACGATCGGCAGCAGCCCCAGGGCCAAGGCCTTGCGGGTCACGAACCGCGTCTGCGGCATCGGCCCTTCCGCCGCGTCCACCAGAATGAGGACGCCATTGACCATGCGCAGGATCCGCTCGACTTCGCCGCCGAAGTCGGCGTGCCCGGGCGTATCCACAATATTCATCTTCACGCCATGCCAGGTAATGGCAGTGTTCTTGGCGAGAATGGTGATCCCCCGCTCCTTCTCGAGCGGGTTCGAATCCATGACGCGCTCCTCGACGTGCTGGTTGGCCCGGAAGGCCCCAGCTTGACGAAGCATCTGATCGACCAGGGTGGTCTTCCCGTGGTCGACGTGCGCGATGATGGCCAAATTACGAATATCCACGACTTATCCTGTCTCCAAGCCCATCAGGTTGCCTCAGGGCGCCATATATACCCGGCACACCGGGGGGCCGCAAGGCGATCAGTGGCGGTGCGGCGCGGTACCCGGGACGGCCAGCAGGCCGTGATCCTCGTGCCCGCACTGTTCCGCCCCACATGCCTCCCCCGTCTCGAGCTGGATCGTGACGTGTCCGATACCCAGCGCGGTCATCTCCCCCTCGATCTGGCGCAGGACCGTCGGGTGCGCCTCCAGTACCGGCACCACGGCATGCGCGCTCATTGCAATCAGCCCGCTGGTGACGGTCCAGACATGGACATCGTGCACGCGGGTGACACCCGGGACCCCCAGCAGTCGCTCCTCGAGCTGTGACACCTGCAGGTGCCCCGGGACCCGGTCGAGCAGGATGGTGCCGCTCTCTTTCACCAGCCGCCACGCACTCCGGAGGATCAGCACCGCGACCAGCACCGAGATGATCGCATCAGCGGGCACCCAGCCATGGAAGTGGATCATCAGCGCCGCGATGATCGCGCCGATCGAGCCGAGCACATCGCTCATGATGTGCAGGTAGGCACCCCGCACGTTCAGATCGTGCTGATGGTGGCCATGCAGCACCCGCAGCGAGATCAGGTTGACCACGAGGCCGACCGCCGCGATCCCGCCGAAGAGCACCGCATCGATCTCGCGCGGCTCGTTGAGGCGGAGCCACGCCTCGCGGGTGATCCCGATGCCGATGGCAAACAGGGCGATCCCGTTCACCAGCGCCGCAAGCACCTCCCAGCGCAGGTTGCCGAACTGATGCGCCGAGCCCTGCCGCCGCTGCGCGATCCGGGCGCCGAACCAGGCCAGGGAGAGCGCGGCCACGTCGGTCGCCATGTGACCCGCGTCGGCAAGCAGCGCGAGCGAGTTGCTCACGATCCCGCCGATGATCTCGACCAGGAGGAAGGTTGCGGTGAGCCCGAGCACCCAGGCGAGCTTGCGGCTCATCATGGGGCGGCCACCCGGCGGCGGACCGCCTCTGCGTGCCCGAACAATCCTTCCGCCTCGGCGAGTGCAATCACGTGCGGCGCGTCTGCTTCGAGCCGCCCGCGGCTGTAGCGGATGATCGAGGTCCGCTTGATGAAGTCGTACACCCCCAGCGGTGACGCGAAGCGGGCAGTGCCGCTGGTCGGCAAGACGTGCGACGGGCCGGCGATGTAGTCGCCCACCGGCTCGGGGCTCGAGTGGCCGATGAAGATCGCGCCGGCGTGCCGGACCTGTGCGGCGAGCGCGTCCGCGTCGCGGGTCACGACCTCGAGATGCTCCACGGCGCGACGATTGGCCACCTCCGCCAGCTCCTCGCGCGTCTGCACCAGGATCACGAGTCCGTTGTTCGCCAGCGACGCGCGCGCGACGCGCGCGCGGGGGGCAGCCGCCAACGCCGCCTCCAGGGCGGCCGGCATCGCATCGGCCAGCACCTCGGAAGTCGTGGCGACCCAGGCGAAGGCGTCTTCGTCGTGCTCGGCCTGCGCGATCAGGTCGGCGGCGATCACGGCCGGGTCGGCGCTGTCGTCGGCCAGGATGAGCACCTCGGTCGGGCCGGCAACCATGTCGATCCCCACCTGCCCGAAGAGTTGCCGCTTGGCTTCGGCCACCCACTTGTTCCCCGGGCCGACGATCTTGTCGACCCGCGGAATGGTGGCGGTCCCGTAGGCCAGCGCCCCAATGGCGTGCGCCCCGCCGACTCGGAAGACCCGGGTCACGCCGGAGATCGCCAGCGCGGCGAGTACGGCGTCGTTGGCACCGAGCGGCGGCGTGACCGCGACCAGGTCGCGCACGCCAGCCACGACCGCCGGGATCGCATTCATCAGCACGGAGGAGGGGTAGGCGGCCTTCCCGCCCGGCACATACAGTCCGGCCGCATCGACCGGCGTCACCCGCATGCCGAGCAGGGTCCCGTCTGCCCCCTCGTGGGAGAAGCCGCGGTCGACTTGCTGGAGATGGTACGCCCGCACCTGGGCGGCGGCCCGTTCGAGCGCCGTTCGGAGTGGCGCGGAAATACGCGCCAGTGCCGCGTGACAGGCCGAGAGGGGGAGTTCCCACTCTCCGGGGGTGAGCGCTGAGCCATCGAAGCGGCGGGTGTAGTCCGCCACGGCCGCATCGCCCCGAAGGGCCACATCGGCGAGGATGGCAGCAACCCCCTCTCGAGTCGGGAGATCCGTGGCTCCCGGTGCAGGAAGGAACGCCGCCAACCCTGCCACCCCCTCGGGGGCGGTCCGGGCGTCAAAGCGCCGGATCACGGCGCTCGCTCGCTCCGACGGGGCGGATTCGCTAAGCTTCGACAGAATGGAACCCTCCGCGAGTTGGACCGCGATCGCCCTCGGCCTGGCCTCGGTGATCGCCTTGGTGGCGTTGAACGCCTTTTTCGTGGCCGCCGAGTTTGCCCTCGTCGGC
>JBBRGR010000019.1:0-10949 GCA_038223815.1 Gemmatimonadales bacterium | reverse complement strand
CGTCTGCTGCTCGGCGATACCGCCGTCCCTACCCGCGGCCCGCGACATCTCTTGTTGATGACCTTCACCAAGGCCGCCACCGCCGAGCTGAAGGAGCGACTCCGCCACGCGATCCGCGCCGTCGAATCGATCCAGAAGGGGCGCATTCACAGCGACGAAGAGAAGTGGATTGCCATCCTGCTCGCGCGACTTGGCGGCGAGGCTGAGGCGCGCATCACCACAGTGGTCGAGCGGCTCGACGAGCTCTCCGTCACCACCATCCATGGCTTTTGCGTCGGGGTGCTCGAGGAGTTCCCGCAGGAATGCGGCGTGCCGACCGACCTGACCTTTCAGGATGACGATGCCGGCATGGTCGCCGAGCTGCTCGATGACCTGCTGCGGGCGCGGATGTGGACCGATGCCTGGACCGCTGCTGGCATCACTGGCGCAGCCTGGACGCGCGACGAGCTGATCACGCTGGTGAACGATCTCCGGATGCATGGCACCACCACGCCACGGCCCACGCCAGATGCCGCGTCGCAGTTGACGGCGTTCCGCGCCGCACTCACGAAGGTCAGGACGCGCTGGAACCGCCCGCAGATCGAGCAAGTGATGGCCGCGGTGGTCTGGTTCGAGAAGGCGCCGCTCGGCAACACCGCCATCCGCGGCACCGTCCTCAATGCACTCGACGCGCTGCTGGGTGGTGACCCCTCGGCGATGGGCGTGCTGAAGCTCTTCGATGAGGAGAAGCTCTGGAAGGTGATGCGCAAGAAGAGCAAGGTGGAGAAGGCACCAGCCGTGGCGCTGCGAGACGACCCCGCGATGGAAGCGCTCCAGGGTGCACTCACGGCGATGGAGCGGTGGCTCAAGCATCTGCGCGTCGACCTCATGGTCGCATTGCTTGCGCGGCTCCCGGATGTGAAACTCGAACAGCGCATCGCGACTTTCCATGACCAGATTCGCTTGGTCAGCGAGGCACTGCGGCACCCGCAGAGTGGTGGCCGCCTCGCCGACTCGTTGCATGAGCGCTTCGACGCCGTGTTGATCGACGAGGCGCAGGACACCGATCCCGCGCAGTGGAACATCTTCAAGGCCGCATTCCGACGCCGTCCGTTGGTGATTGTCGGCGACCCGAAGCAGGCGATCTACGGCTGGCGTGGCGCCGACCTCGCGGCGTATCTCGAGACCAAGCAGCAGGCAGGGCCGGAGCGTCTCGCGCACCTCGATACCAATTGGCGCAGTACACCACCACTGCTCAATGCGCTCGAGGCGCTCTTCACCCGGGCACCCGATCCGTTTGTGGTCGCCGAGCGGGAGATGCCGTTCGTATCGGTGGAGGCGGGGCGTTCAGGGAATTCGATCGCCGACCCGGGTGGCCCCGCGTCGCTGCGATGGCTCATCGCCTCGGAGCAGGAGAAGGTGGACGACGTCCGCGCCAGGATCCGCGGCGCTGTGGTCACCGAGATTGACCGATTGATTCACGAGACCACGCTCGACGCGCGTCCGGTCGCGCCGAGGGATGTTGCCATCCTGGTGCGCAACCACCGCGACGCGAATGCCTATCGTCAGGACCTGATGAGGGCGGGGATCAACGCCGTCGTCGCCGGCAGCGGCGATGTGACCGAATCAGCCGTCTGGCGTGAAGTTGCCGCCCTCGTCGATCTCCTCGGCAACCCTTCCTCCACCTACGCGCTCCGTGCCGCCGCGTCAACGCTGCTCGTCGGCATCTCGGCGCACGAGCTCGCGACCTGGGCCAGCGACGAAGAGGCCCCGATTCGACTGAACCTGCTCAACGACGTGAAAATGGCCGCGGAGCGTGCCGACCAGCGGGGGACCTTCGCCGCCTTGGTCGGGCTCCTCCACCACTTCGATTCCGTGGTCCGGCTCGCCGCGCGCCCTGACGGGGAGCGCTGGCTGACCGACTTGCGGCACGTGCTGGAGTTGTTGCAGGAAGCCGAGCTGGAGGTGGGCGCGCAGCCGATCGGATTGGCGCAGTGGATGGCGCACTGGCCCCAGGAGAGTGATGGCACGCGGGAGCGGAAGCAGCTGCGGCTCGAGTCCGACGCCGACGCGGTGCAGGTCCGCACCATGCACGCCGCCAAGGGACTCGAGTGGCCGGTGGTCTTTGTGCCGACCTGCTGGGATGGCCGGACGCCGAAGCACAGCGGTCCCGTGCTGGTCCGCGGCGCCGAGGGCTGGGATGCCGTCTTCGATCATGACCCGGACCGGCCAACGGCTGAAGCGCAGGCCAGCGCTGCGTCGTGGCAGGAGGAGCTGCGGCTCTGCTACGTCGCGCTCACCCGCGCCAAGGCGTTGTGCTACGTCGCCATGGGTTGCGGCGGGAGCCAGACGGCGCGCGGTCCCCTGGGATGGCTCCTCCGTCCCGACGGCGCGACCGCTGACGGCAGTGCCAAGGATGAGTGGCTGGCGGTGCAGGACGCGGTCGAGGCGTTGGTCCAGGCGTCGCGTGGTGCGATGTCGCGGCAAGGGGTCGGCGACATCATCGCGCGGGCACCGGTGGCGCCCATCCATGGTCCGATCGTCTTCGCGCCGCGAGTGGACCGCGCGCGGACCATTCGCAGTTGGCGGGTGACCTCCTACACGCAGCTCACCTCGGGGGCGGAAGCGGATGCTGACGTCGCCGATCCGTCCCAGCCGATCGACCGTGCGCCCCGGGTGGACCTCGACCTGTTGCTGCCGGGGGCGACCAGTGGCGTGGCGGTGCACCGGATCTTCCAGCTGCTCGACTTCAATGCGCCACCGAGTGTGATCGCCGAGACGAGTCACGGCGTGCTGGAGCGCTTGGGATTGTTGGGCGGGCTCGCGGAGGGTGAGGCGCCGCGCGTCGTGGCGGCCACCGCCGAGATGGCGGAGCGGGTCGTGTCGACACCGATCCCGGGGTGGGGCTTTGCGCTGCATGATGTGCCGCGCGAGAAGACCCTCCGGGAGTGGAGCTTCAACCTGGCATTGGAGAGGTTTGATCCGGCCGTGCTGGCTGCGGAGTATCGTGCGGCGGGGGGATGGCGAGCGGCGTATGCCGATCGGGTGGCGGCGCTGTCGAAGGGGGCGATCGACGGCTTCCTGACCGGGGTGATCGACCTGGCCTTCGAGCACGGCGGCAAGTGGTACATCGTGGACTGGAAGTCGAATCATCTGGGCCATGCGCCGGGGGCGTATGCGCCGGACGCGTTGCGCGCGCAGATGACCGAGAACCATTACGTGCTGCAGTATCATCTCTATCGGATGGCGCTGGAGCGGTTCCTGCGCGTGCGCGTGCCGAATTGGGATGCGGCGACGATGCTCGGCGGAGTGGGGTATGTCTTTGTGCGGGGGGTTGGTGGTGAGGGGTGGTATCTGGATGCAGATGCCGGCTCGCGAATGCTGTCATCCTGAGCGGAGCAGCCCGCAGGGCTGCGAAGTCGAAGGACCTCGTGCCGAGTCGAGGGGTCCTTCGACTCCGCGACGACTCCGTCGTCGCTTCGCTCAGGATGACAATCGTGGAAGCCCCGCCCCCCCATGCGTCGCCCCCCGCTGCACAACGTGCTACGTCGACGTCATCACCGTGAAATGCCGCCCGACGTGCCCGATCACGAAGCGCGGTTCGGAGGGCGCGCGCGAGGTGAAGTAGATCCGCAGGCAATGCTTCGGATCATACGTCGCCCCGATGGCGATATGTTCCGGGCAGTCGTACTCACGCTGATCGGGGCCGACAAAGCGGTACTGGCGCTTCAGCTTCTCGCTGGTGCTCTTCGCGATGCCCGAGCGGTAGTCGATGCCGAGCTCCTGAAAGGCCGCGCGCAATCCGCCATCGAGACCGCCCTCCTGGCGGCGCCGAGCCACATAGGCCATCGCCTGCAACACGACGCCGACCCGATCCACGTCGGCAAATGGACTGGCCGCGGCCGTCGACTCTGCCGATTCCAGCACCAGCAGGGCATCACCATACTCGCTGCTCGCCTGACGGACCGCATCGACCAGCGTCGGCCCGCTCTCGCCCTCCTCCTCGTGCGGCGTGCTCGACGACGCGTCCTCGACCACGCCGCCTGAAGGCCGCAGCAGCGACTCGATGCCGCCGAGGCGACGCTCCATCGCGTTGCTGGTGGTGGCACGGATCGCGGTCGCGGTGCGGAGTCGGGCCACTTCGTCGGCCAACTGCGCGTTGACCGCAACGAGATGACTGATGGTGCCCGACAGATCACGTAGTTGCGCCGCAAGTTGGTGCATGGCGCCAGGCAGCTCCGCGAGCGCGCCAGCAATCTCGACCGGGAACGCGGCCGCAGGAGCGGCAACCGGCGACGCGGCCGCGACCGTCGCGACCGCCGCAGCAGGCACCGGAGTCGAGGGGATCGACACGACCGTCGCGACGGGCTTCTCCATCGCCCGGCGCCGTGCTTGTACCCCTTCGATCGGCGCCAGCCGGTTGACGGCGAACTGCCCCAACTGTCCGATCAGCGCGGCACGTTCGAAGGGATCATCGAGGCGTTCGCGCATCACGAGCCAGTGGTCATCGCTGCGATCGGCGCAGGAGAACTCCGGCTTGTAGACGCGGAGCGCACCCCAGTATGCCGAGAGGCGGCGATCCCCGATGGCATCGGTCAGGCGAAAGGTACAGCTGTGCCGTTCCATCACGGAGAGCGGCGCGAGCCCGAAGAGATCGGTCGCGAGCTCCTCCGGCGGGACGATGAAGCCGCCCTGTTCCAGCGGCGCGAGCACGGCCACGGGCCAGGCGCGCGTGTCGCTCAGCATCACGTCGCGCACAAACAGGGCGACGTCCAGCTCGCCGAGCATCTGCGGTGATCCGTCCCAGCCATCGCTCGTGAGCATGGCCACCTGCCGCAACGCATCGAGCAGGCGCGGTCGCGACTGGCCGGCGCCGACGATGCCACGCACGCCACTCAGTCCGCCATCGGCCGCCGTGGCGAGCGCGAGCGAGGTGACCTGCTGTTGCTCATCGATCACGAGGTGGGTCGTGCACGGGGTCCCCGCGAGCACGGGATGCGGATGCCGCCAGACCAATTCACCACGCCAGGCGCCGGCCTCGCCGACGACGTCCCACGAGATCCCCTGGAAGCGGCTGACCGGCCGGACGAAGGGAGTGTCGCGGGTCACGGCTGGGCAGGCATCCCAACTCGCCCGCAACAGATCACTGAGTGTGGCGAGGATGGCGGGGACGGCACTGCCGGTGCCGAGGCGTGGGCGGGCCCGGAAGCGGGCGAGCCAGAGGAGATCCCGCGTGGCCGGTGGTTCCAGTTGGATCGAGGCCGCCTGGGCGACCAATTCGGCCGCCGCGGCCCCGACAATCCGGATGCCGGTCGCGGTGACCTGTTCGCGCAAGGAGTTGTAAGCCATAGAGTAAGGTAGCCCCGTGGCTCGGTTGTCCCCACGGGCGAGGAGCGGAAGCCCGGGCGCTATCGCGCTTTCACGAACCCGAGATTCTTCATCCGCCCCTGGCTGAGCATCATTCCGGTGATCGCACCCGTTCCGTCGCGCCCAAAGACCAGGACGCCCCCCACGCCGACGAATTCATCGACGCCCACCGCGCGAAGCGACCGCGGGCGATCATTCCGTGACGTAAACAGCAGCGTGGTGTCTGCGCGCGTGATCTCGATCGTGGCCTCAAGCTCGTCACTCCGGTACGTCCCGACATACGCGGCGATCCCGGCCCCGAGCGCTGGCAGATCAGGAAGTCGCTCATAACGATCGTCCAGCTCCCCACCGACGATCGTCTCCATGTGCGTTGCGCGTGCCCCGGGCGTGGCGCCGACCTCGAAACGCAGCTGCGTCTCACTGGGAATGCCCGTCACCACGAAGCGGTCAGCGCCTGCGGGGAGGAGTCCCGCCGCCACCGGTTCCACCACCCGAAGTCCAGAATCTGCAAGCACGATGGTGACCATCGTGCCGGTCTTGGGCACGCGATAGGTGCCGACATACGTCGTCAGCGGACGCGTCGCCACACCACTCGGGGCCGCCACCGGCGGCGGCGCACTCGCGACCATCGGCAGCGGCGTCATCTGACCTGCCAGGTGCACCTCGGCGACGCGCAGGGCAAGCGCCGGCGGATTCGCGTCGCTCCGATTGCAGAGCACCGCGACGCCGTAGCGCTGGTCAGGAATCCGCAGGAGCTCGGCCAGGTACCCGCCCCACGAGCCGCCGTGGAACACTGTCTTGAGGCCGCGATGCGTCCCGTGCATGAGGCCGAGGGCATAAATGAGTTCCTCACCATTGGTGAGGCGGCCGCGGCTGTGCATGGTCTCGCGCATCGCCGTGCCGCCGACCTGCGTGGACCGAAAGTTCTGGTCCCAGTGGCGGAGCTCCTCCACGGTGGTGAACACCGCGCCGTCGCCGAGCTGCAGCCAGCGCGGCATGTCGGTCGTGAAGCCGCTGTCGGTCGGAGTGTGACCGATGGCGCGGTCCGGCACGATGTCGTCGTAACGGCCGAGGTAGTGGGTGCGGGTCATCCCGAGGGGCGCGAAGAGCCGGTCGCGGGCCTCGTCGCGCAGCGAGCGTCCGGTCACCCGTTCGACGATCACGGACAACAGGAAGTAGCCCGAGTTGCTGTAGAGATACTCGTCGCCGGGGGCAAAGTTGAGGGCACGCTGGCGAGCGATGGCACGGAGCGCGTCGTCCACGGTGGTGACGTCGTCGTACCGGAGCCCGCTGAGCCGTAGCAAGCTGAGGTAGTCGCGGATGCCGCTGGTGTGATGCAGCAAATGGCGAATGGTGACGGGCCGTTGGTACGCGGGGACCTCGGGGAGGTAGCGCCGAATGTCGTCATCGAGCGTGAGCTTCCCCTCCTGGGCGAGCAGCACGATCACCGCCGCGGTGAACTGCTTCGAGGTCGAGCCGATGTCGAACACCGTGTGCGGGGTGATCGGCACGCGACGCTCGAGATCGGCCATGCCGTAGCCGCGGGCGTAGTGGAGCTTCCCATCGCGATAGACCCCGACCGCGCATCCCGGCACGTCGCTCCGGTCATAGTCCGCGAAGATCGAATCAACACCCGGGTCGGGCGTGAACTGCTGGGCCCACGCGGCAAGAGGCGAGATGGCGAGGAGCAGGAGGAGGCGTGCGGCGGGCATCGGGTCTCGCGGCTGAGTAATGCAGGGAAGGTAACCGGAGCGAGTGAAGACTCATAGAAGGATGCTCAGGGCCGCGTGTCGCCACGCAGCCACTCCTCCGGGCTCACCCCCTTGGCGCGCTCGAGCAGCTCGCGATCCAGCGTCACCAGCACGGCATCCTCGGCGCGGGCGAGCGCCGCGTACACGGCATCAGTGACGGCAGAATGGTGTGACCGCGTGCGGCGACTTCGATCAGCAGGTGACGCACCGCGACGTGAGGCATTGCGCCGGGGTCTGTCGCTGCGACCCAGACGCTGGCAGCGATGACGATCGACGTCACCTCGATGCCAGTCGATCGCGGTCCGCTTGGAGGATCTCGCTCGCCGTTGGTCCGTCAGGGGGGAAGGTCATGGCGTCGGCGACTGCCATCCACCGGTCGATCCACGCGGAGCCCGCCGCCATCCGGGCCTCCGAATCGCGGGTCTCGACATACGCCCGATACAGCGCCTCGGTGACCTCGCGCACCGCTCGACCCTCCAGGGCGGCCTTGGCCTTGCCCTGACGGTAGAGCTCCTCGGGGAGGTCGGTGGTGATTGTCATGATGGCAAGGTTGCTGGGTTGCTGTATTGCTGGAAGAAGGGGGGGTATAGGGGCGACGCATGCCGGGGCGAGGCAGGCCTCGCCCCTACGCGCCCCGCCCTTGCTCGGTCATGGGGGAAATGTACGGTGGGGGTGTGACAGCCCCGTGGCACCGCTCGCATCTCTCGGTGCCCCGCCGACGCAGAATGCGCCGCGTGCCGAGAACCACTGAGTGATCCATGGGTGACCTGCGGCGTGGGGCCGCTTGTTCAATTGTATCCCATAGGATATACTCCCGTGGTCAAGCTCGACAAACACGAACGGTTCGCCGCGTGGTTCGCTGATGTGTAGGACCCGATCGCGCGCCGGCAGATTCTGATCCGCCTCCGCCGACTGTCCCTGGGAAACCCCGGCGACATGCGCTCGGTGGGTGGTGGTGTCGCGGAGCTGCGAATCCATTGGGGGCCGGGGTACCGCGTGTACTTCGTTCGACGCGGTGCCCGCCTCATCATCGTCCTGGGTGGTGGCACGAAGGGGACGCAACAGCGGGACATTCAGGATGCGCAATCACTCGCCCGTCAACTCTGAGCGACACACCATGATCAAGCATCCGGCCGTTACGCCCTTCGACCCCGTCGACTACCTCCACACCCCCGCCGACATGGCCGGCTACCTCGAAGCCGCGCTAGAGGACGGCGACCCGCAGCTGCTCACCGCCGTGCTCGGCGACATCGCCCGCGCTCAAGGCATGACCGAGATCGCCCGCGCCACCGGTCTCGGCCGCGAGTCACTCTACAAGGCACTCTCCGCCACCGGGAACCCGGAGTGGAGCACGGTGCTGCGGGTGATCACGGCGCTGGGGCTGACGCTGAAGGTGGTGCCGACGCCGACGCCACGGCGCGCGAGGACAGCAAAGCAACAGGGGCGAGGCATGCCCCGCCCCTCCAGCAGGAGGCGATGACGCAGCAGGGGCGCCGCCTGCCGCGCCCCTACGCGCCTCGGCCCTACGCGCGTCATACCGGAAAGGTAGGCGGAGGGTGTGCGAGATGTTGCCCTGCACGACGCGACTTCGAATCGCGCCCAGCTCCCGGCGTCTTCGGTGGGATGGACCGCGGCAATCGGTGCCGCCAGACGTCGCCTCGCTGTGCCATCGTGATACCTCAGGGGACCCCCGATCCCTGAGTGCAATCACGCGCGTCCTGGCGCCGGAGGCGAGTCGGCAGATTATAGTGTTTCAACAATATATTCCCATCGAGACGGGCGCACCGCCAGCAGGCTGATCTGGCTGGGTTCGTCGCGACGGGATCTTGGTGCGATGCCAGAGGACGTCAAAGATGTCTTTGGGCAAGCGCTCCTCGATCTGCAATTCGGCGATACGCCAGCCATCGCGAAGCGTTTCGGCGAACAGGTGTCGAGAGAGGTCTGGAAGTTGGTCGAGGACCACGACCGAGCGACGTATCGGGTGGCCTACGCGGCAACCATCGGCACATACGTCTACGTGTTGCACGCCTTCTAAAAGAAGTCCAAGCGCGGCGCCAGCACGCCGGGTGCTGATCGGGAACTCGTGGAGGCACGGTTGAAGGCAGCCTACGAGCATGCACGAACGAATGGACCAGGAGCCCCATGATGCGTCGAACCACGGAACGCGCCTTTGCGGTCGAGGTCGGGTCCGGCAATGTCTTTGCCGACCTCGGCCTGCCGGACGCTGAGCTTCGGCTCGCGAAGGCGCACTTGGCGAACCTGATCACGCATGTCATTGCCCAACGGGGCCTGACGCAGAGTGAGGCGGCCGCCGTGATGCAGCTGGCGCAACCGGATGTTTCCAATCTGACGCGCGGGCGCCTGAAGAACTTCAGTCAGGAACGGATCGCCGCATGCCTCAACCACTTGAACTTCGACATCCGGATTCAGGTGGCCGAAGGACCACGCTGGAAGGCAAAGGCTGGAGTGACGGTGGAGTTGGTGCCGACGCCACGACGTGCCCGGCGGTAAGCCAGCATCTACCCCCGCCGCCCTGCGCCCCAAGTCCTGCCGCCATAGCCCAGCTCCCGAAGAGGGGGTGGGGAATTTCAGACGATCGCTACCTGGGGAGAATCAGACGATCATTGACACTTGGACACATGGTCCACTCGCTCGCCACATTCTATGGCAGCAGCTGGCCGGACCGTCTGCCGCTGTGGGTGGCATTCCATCCTGCACCACCGGGAGGATTCGGGGCAGCCGTCGCCGGGAACGCGGTGTTCAGCCAGCCACCGTCTGGGTTCAGCGACAACAGCATCCTGACGAGCATCCTGCTCCACGAGCTGTCCCATCGGCTCTGTGCGGAGATCTCGGCTGCGCGTGCGTGGTGGGTGCGACGGACCATGCTCGGGGAGTCCTCGCCGACTCGCGAACTGGCCTACCGATGGCTCGACGAGGCGCTGGCGACCGCCGCGGCCAGTGGGTGGGCCTACCACCGACTCACGGACTCCCTCAATGCAGGGCGATGGTAAGATGACCCGGTCATCGACGCCTATGCCCACGCACTCGCTCCGCAGGTCGCCGCGTATGTGGAGAGCGGTCGCCAGGTCGACGAGGCATTCCTCCAATCGGCGGTGACCGCGTTCGAGGTGGCCCTGACGAATGCGCTCACGGACCCGGACGTGCGCGTGCCGTTCTCTACCATCGTGACGGACGAATCGGAGGACCTCTCCGCACTCTTGAGCCCATTGTACGAACGGTATCAGGTCCGGGGCGTGACGGCGTCGAACGAATTCACCGAGGCCTCGCTCATTGCGGCACTCGACACGCCTGGCCTCACCATTGTGCTGCTCACTGATCCATCGCCAGCGAAGGAGGAGATTCTCCGGCGGCATCTGCCTCGCGCGATGCTGAGTGCCTCACATGAGGCGAGCTACGGTCTGGTCGGTGGGACGCACCCGACCCTCCTGGTACGGATTCGGGATGCCGCCACCTTCCCTCGCCTGCTCGACGGGTTACGCGCTGGAGGATTCAGACCGCTCCGGCGTTAGGCGACGTCACGCCGCGATCTCCGTTACTCCCACGTAGTCCGGGGAGACCTCCAGCAGCTCGGCGCCGCGGATGGCACTCGTGACGGCTCGGATCGCGCTCTTCATCGCGGCGGCGGCCGTCCGGCCCATCCGTGTGAACTCCAGCGCAATCCGGCCGGGGCGGCCCACACCGATGGTGGCCCCTCCCGGGATCAGTTCACCTGTGGCGGAAGTTGTGCATGCGGCGGCGTGTACGAGGATCATTTTTACGCGGGGCGGTAGGGGTGTGATTGTAGGGGCGACGCACTCCTCGCCCCTACCTCAGATCTTCTTCGTCCCGCTC
>JBBRGR010000018.1:0-10963 GCA_038223815.1 Gemmatimonadales bacterium | reverse complement strand
CTGGGAGGAATTTGATCGCCTCGATCAGCTCGGCCTGATGATGTACGGCCAGATGACCGCCGGGTCGTGGATCTACATCGGCACCCAGGGGATTCTGCAGGGCACCTACGAGACCTTCGCGTCGGCGGGGACCAAGCACTTCGATGGCTCCCTTGCCGGGACGATCACCGTCACCGCCGGCCTTGGCGGCATGGGTGGCGCACAACCACTGGCGGTCAAGCTCGCCGGAGGGGTGGCACTCTGCATCGAGGTGGATGCGAGTCGGATCCAGCGGCGGCTCGAGACACGCTACCTCGACGTGACAGCCACCTCGCTTGATGCGGCGATCACGATGGCGCGAACCGCCAGCAGTGAACGGCGAGCGCTCTCGATTGGTCTGCTCGGCAATGCCGCCGAGGTGCTGCCGACGATGGTCGCGATGGATTTCACCCCCGATCTCGTGACCGACCAGACCTCGGCGCACGATCCGATGTGGGGCTACCTCCCGCCCGGGCAGGCGGACGAAGACCTTGCCGAACTGCGGAGCGCGCAGCCGGCGCAGTACCTGATGCGTGCGCGGGCTGCGATGGTGACGCACGTGCAGGCGATCATCACCATGCAGGAGCGCGGGGCGATCGCCTTCGACTACGGCAACAATCTCCGCGCCCAGGCCGAGCTCGGCGGACTTACCGGCGCGACGACCGCCTATCCCGGCTTTGTCCCTGCGTTCATTCGCGATTCGTTCTGCGAGGGCCGCGGCCCCTTCCGGTGGGTCGCGCTCTCGGGCGATCCGGCCGACATCGCCGCGACCGACCGCGCGCTGCTCGAACTTTTTCCCCACGATGAGCGGTTGCAGCGCTGGCTCGGTTGGGCCGGAGACCAGATCGCCTTTCAGGGGCTGCCAGCGCGGATCTGCTGGCTCGGCTACCGCGAGCGCGACCAGGCCGGCCTGGTCTTCAACCAGATGGTCCGGGACGGCCGGGTGAGCGCGCCGATCGTCATCGGCCGCGACCATCTGGATGCCGGCTCGGTCGCCTCGCCGTACCGCGAGACGGAGGCGATGCTCGACGGCTCGGACGCCGTCAGCGACTGGCCGCTGCTCAACTTCGCCACCGGCATTGCCAGCGGCGCGGGGTGGATGTCGTTCCACCATGGCGGCGGTGTGGGGATGGGCTATTCGCAGCACAGTGGGCTCGTCGCGGTGGCCGATGGCAGCGACGAGGCCGAGCAGCGGCTCCGACTCTGCCTCACCAACGACCCGGCGATGGGGGTGATTCGGCATGCCGATGCCGGGTACCAACTCGCGAAGGACGTGGCCCGTGACCGTGGCGTGGACATGCCCTCACTCGATGCATGATCCACTCCACGGAGTAGATTGGGTCCATGACCGCTGACCATCTGTACATCGGGATTGCACAGCTCGTGTCGCCCAGTGGGAGCGGAGCGCTTCGGGGCGCGACGATGAACGAGCTCGAAATCCACACGGACGTCGCGATCGCCGTCACGGGCGGGCATGTCTCCTGGATCGGGCGCGCCACCGACTGGGATGACCGCGGCACACCGACCACTGATCTCGGGAACCGGGCCGTGGTGCCGGCCCTGGTGGACGCGCACACCCACATTGTCTGGGCGGGTGATCGCCTGGCCGATTTCGAGGCGCGCGCCGCCAAGGTCCCCTACGAACAGATTCTCGCAGCCGGTGGCGGCATTCGCCATACCATGCAGAAGACGGCCGAGGCCTCGGTGGCCCACCTGCTCGCGCTGGCGATGCCGCGCGCCTCGGCGCTGGTCTCGGGAGGCGCGGGCACCATCGAGGTGAAGAGCGGCTACGGCTTCACTGCCGAAGCGGAGCTGACGTCCCTTGAGGCGATCCACTCGCTGAATGAGCACCTGCCGGCGCAAATCGTCCCCACCCTGCTGATCCACGTCCCGCCCCGCGATGCGGCCGAGCGCGCCGGCCACCTCGAGATGGTGACGCGCACGCTGATCCCCGAGGCGACGCGACGCCGCCTGGCCGTGGCGGTGGATGTCTTCATCGAGCGCGAAGCGTTCACCCTCGCCGATGCCCGCACGATCTTTGCCTGTGCACGCGACCACGGCCTCGCCATCAAGGCGCATGTCGATCAGTTCCACGCCATCGGTGGGGCCGAACTCGCCATCGAGCATGGCGCGGTCTCCGTGGACCACCTTGAGGTCTCGGGGAAGCCGCAGATCCTCGCCCTCGCGATGGCACCGACCGTCGGGGTCGTCCTGCCGGGAGTGACCCTCCACCTCGGCATCCCGGCGGCACCTGGGCGGGCCTTGATCGATGCGGGCGCCGCCGTGGCGGTGGCCACGGACTGCAACCCGGGCTCGTCGCCACTCTTCTCGCCGCAGCTGGCGATGGCCATGGCAGTGCGGCTCAACGGCCTGACCCCCGCCGAGGCGCTCACCGCCTGCACCGCGAACGGCGCGGCAGCACTGCAGCGCGATGACGTGGGTCGGCTCCGTGTCGGGATGCGAGCCGACCTCCTCGTGATCGACTCCGCCGATTGGCGTGACCTGCCCTACACCCTCGGCGGTTCGCCCATCGCACGGATGATCCTGGGCGGCCGGGAGTTCCGCGCGTGACCACTCCCCCACTCCTCGTCGGGCGTCCCCTCACCCTGGTCGACGTCGTGTCGGTCGCGCGTCACCACCAACCCGTGGCGCTCTGCGCCGAGGCGCGGGCACGCATTGCGACCAGCAGGAGCTACATCGAGCGGATCGTCGCCGAGGGGCGGGTCGTGTATGGCGTCACGACCGGCTTCGGCAAATTGGCCAACGTCAAGATCGCCCCCGACGATGTGCAGCAGCTGCAGCGCAACCTGATCGTCTCGCATGCCATGGGGGTTGGCGAGCCGCTCTCGACCGAAGTGGTCCGCGCGATGCTCCTGCTGCGCGCGCAATCGCTCGCCCTGGGCTTCAGCGGCATCCGCGTCGAGGTGATCACGCTGCTCCTCGAGCTGCTGAATCGCGGTGTGCATCCGGTGATCCCGTCGCAGGGTTCGGTGGGTGCCAGTGGCGACCTCGCCCCGCTGGCGCACATGGCGCTGACGCTGATCGGGGAGGGAGAGGCCGAACATCAGGGGGTGCGCCGTTCGGCCGCGGAGGCCGTGGCGGCCGCCGGCCTCGCCCCCGTCACGCTGCAGGCGAAAGAAGGACTCGCCCTGATCAACGGCACCCAGGCCATGACCGCCATCGGTGCCCTCACGCTGCACGATGGGCAACAGCTTGCGACGGCCTGCGACATTGCCGCCGCCATGTCGCTCGAGGCGCTGCGAGGCTCGCGCGCGCCGTTCGATCCGCGGGTCACCATGGTGCGCCCGCACCCCGGGGCAACGGAGACAGCGCAGAATGTCCTTGCCCTCTCGGCCGACTCGCCGATCCACGCCGCGCACGCGGACTGCGACAAGATCCAGGATGCCTACTCGCTGCGCTGCATCCCGCAGGTGCATGGGGCGTCGCGCGACAGCCTCCGCCACGCCGCCGAGGTGGTGACACGGGAAGTGAACGCCGTCACCGACAACCCGTTGGTCTTCGCGGACGACGACGTGGTCATCTCCGCAGGCAACTTTCATGGGCAGCCAATCGCGCTGGTCATGGACTACGCCAAGATCGCCATTGCCGAACTGGCCAACATCGCCGAACGGCGGATCGAGCACATGCTCGACCCGGCCGTGAGCGGACTGCCGGCCTTCCTCGCTCGGCAGGGCGGGCTGCACTCCGGGTTGATGATCTCGCAGTACACGGCGGCCTCGCTGGTCAGCGAGAACAAGGTGCTGGCCCACCCGGCATCGGTGGACTCCATCCCGACGTCGGCCAATCAGGAAGACCACGTCTCGATGGGGACCACCGCGGCGCGGCAGTGTGCGATGATCCTCGAGAATGCCCGCTGGGTCATGGCGGTGGAGGTGCTGAATGCCACGCAGGCACTGGACTTCCACGAGCCGCTCCGGGCGGGGCCCGGCGTCGATGCGGCGGTGCGTCTCGTCCGCTCCGTCGTCCCACCGCTCGACGCCGACCGGATCATGACCGGCGATCTCGCCGCCGTGCGCACGCTGATCACCAGCGGACAGCTGCGGGCGGCGGTGGAAGCGGCGGTTGGGGAGTTGCGGTGAACGCGACCACGTGAATCGCGCACTGACACCTTCCTGACGATCTCCCCTCCTCTGCGGCGGCACCACTGCCGAGACGTGGCGTCGCCACTGTCCCAGGGAGCCCCCGGTGTCGAAGCCATGGACTGCTACGTCTCTGCTCGCGCTCGCCTGGGCGTCGGTCACCGGTATCGGCACCCCGCGACCCTCGGTGCCGCCACCCCCTGCGGGTGCGGGGATGCGTCTGCGCTTCGTGGGAAATTCGCTGACCCACACCCACGACATCCCCGCGCGCGTACGCCAGCTCGCCGTCGCCGCGGGCCGCCCCGCTCCCATCACGGTCATGCGTGCCTCCGGCAACGCCGGCCCGGAAGATCACTGGCTCCAGGGCACGGTCCGCCAGGGTCTGAAGACCGGACAATTTGACGTGCTGATCATGCAGCAGGGGCCGTCAACGCTCGCCGCGAGCGGTGAGAACCTGACGCACTGGACACGGATCCTGGCGGCGGAGGCCGTGACGCATGGGACGCGCCCGGGGCTCTATGCGGGGTCGGCCCCGGCAGACGGCAACTTCATGCGCGGCATGGAGCACTACCGCGTCGCTGCCGAGGTGACGCAGATCGCGTTCTATCCGGCGTCCTGCGCCTGGAAACTCGCCTGGGATCAGCAATCCCGATTGGCGCGCTACGGAGCCGACGGCTTCCATCCGTCCCCCGCCGGAGCCGTGCTGAGCGCCATGGTCATCGCGGCGGTCATCTTCGAGATCGACCCTGCCACGATGCCGAATCTCCGTCCCGCGGACATCCCGGAGGCGGAGGCCGCCAACATGCGAGGTGCCGCGAGCAGCGCGGTGCGTGCGCAGAGGAAGCGGTGCGGGGTGAGCGGGCCGCGGGACGTGAGACGTGAGAAAAGGAAGCGTGCGTAGCCACGTTTCACCGTGTACGTCTCACCGTGTACGTCCCCCTCACCCCGTCATCAAGATCCGCTTCGCCTCGCGCAGCGCCTGCTTCGTTCCCACCAGCACCAGGGTATCACCCGGCTGCAGCGTCTCGATCTTGCTCGGGGCCGGGATCCCGACACCACCACGACTGATCGCCAGCACGGTCGCCCCGGTGCGGCCACGCAGCCCCACTTCAGCGAGGGTCTTTCCCGCCGAGACGAAGTGCGGTTCCATGCGGAATGGGGTCGGTGCGCCGATGCCCGGCAGGAGGTGGGTCGCGGTGGTGAGTCGGTCGATCGTGGCGGGATCCACCGGATACATCCCGGTGAGCCCCGTGGTCGGCATCTCGGCGGTCATCTGCTCTGGCGGGAGTGAGGAGCGGAGCGCGGAGATCAACACTTCCGCGCCCGCGGCCACATGGCCCTGCAGGTTCGTTGCACTGCGCCACGCGGCGACACCCATCAGCAACAGGACGACGCCGAAGATCACCACACCGCGGAACGGTGCCAGAAAGGGTTGCGTGGCAAGCAGGACCGGCAGACCGAGCAGCAGGACGATCGTGATTTCGAGGGTGGCAACCAGTGCTCGGCGGGGGGCCGCGGCGCGGTCCATCCCCTTGGTCTGCGGCATCGCGAGGCGCGCCAGCAGTTGTGCGAGTCCCCGTGCCACACGGAAGATGCCGAGCAGAAATGGGGCGGACGCCACCAGCCCGGTGAGGTAGAGTCCTGCTCGGGCCAGATCCGTCGAGATCCCGAGTTGCTCGACGAAGAATGCTTCCACGCGTGGGCCGAAGAGCGCCAATCCGATGATGACCCCCACGACGCACGCGGCATCGGCCAGGAGCCACTGCACCATGCCTCGCACCCGATCACGCGCTGTCCGTCGATCGGGCGCGCTCCGCATGTCCTCGACCCAGGTCGCGTAGAGCGCGGCGTAGGTTTGCAGTGCCCCGGGAAGCTTGCGATCCACGTATGCGGCGACACGCGCCGACCGCTGCACCATGAACGGGGTCAGCAGCGTGGTGATTGCCGAGACGGCGACGGCCACCGGATAGAGGAAATCGCCCACCGCGCCCGTCGCGAGTCCGAGCGAGGCGATGATGAACGAGAATTCGCCGATCTGGGCCATGCTCATCCCGGCCTGCACCGCGGTTTGCGTCCCCTGGCCGGCGATGAAGGCGCCCAACGAGACCGACATAAGCTTGCCGACGACGACCACGCAGACCAGCACCGCGATCGCAACGCGATATTCCCAGAGCACTGCCGGCTGGATCAGCATCCCCACCGAGACGAAGAACACCGCGGCGAAGACATCACGCACGGGGCGGACCAACTCCATCACCTGATGCCCCTTCCCGGACTCGCTGATGAGCGAGCCGGCGATGAAGGCGCCAAGCGCCACCGAGTAGCCGAGGGCCTGTGCCAGCAGGGCGAAGGCAAAGCAGACGCCGAGACTCGCGACGAGCGTGGTCTCGGGGCGCTTCATGCTCACCACGAACCGCATCACGCGCGGGACCACCAGGAGCCCGCCCACGACCCAGACCGCCAGCAGGAGGAAGAGCCGCAGGGCCGTCCCGACCAGGCCGCTCCCGGCTTCCGCCGTCCCCGCACTCAGCGTCGCCAAGCCCGCCATGAACAAGACGGCCGCCAGATCCTCGACGATGAGCACCCCGAAGACCAGATCGCGCAGCTTGCGACCGACGCCGTGCTCCTCGAACGTCTTGGCAATGATGGTGGTGGATGAAATGGCGAGCAGGGCGCCGGCATAGAGGGCCTCGCGGGCTGTCCACCCGAGCAGGTGCGCCGCGGTGAGGCCGAGGAATGCCATGACCGTCAGATCGAAGAGCGCGGTGACAGCGACGCTCGCGCCAACCCGCATGAGGCGTCGGATCGAGAACTCGAGCCCGATCGAGAAGAGCAGCAGGATGACGCCCAGCTCCGCGAGTGTCTCCGTGGTGCCGCGGTCGGCCTCAACGGGGACGAGCGTCACATACGGCCCCACCATCACGCCGGCGAGCAGATAGCCGAGGATGACCGGCTGTTTCAGCCGCTGGAAGAGGACCGTCGTGATCGCGGCAGTGCAGAGGACCAGCGCGAACGTGGTCAGAAAGGCGTGATTGGCGCCCACGACTCAGCTATCCGTGGCGGGCGGCGCCGTGGTGATCGGACGCCAGGCAATCGCCTCCCAGGCCGCATCCAGCGTCGCCAGGGCATGCGGATGCGTCGCCGACCACTCCTTGGTCGCGACCTTCTCGGCGGCAAATCCGACCAGCGCCAGCCACACGGACGTCCACAATTCGACGACCCCCGCCCGGACACTCCCCTCCTGCTTGCCGGCCGCAACCAACTGCTCCAACCCGAGCCGAAGGTCGGTGGCCGCCAAGCGCGAGGCATCGTCCAGCTCGCCGTTCAGGCGCCAATTCAGCAGCAGGCGCACCCGTGCCGGGTCCGCTTCGGCCTGTTCAAGCCAATTGCGTCCCAGGGCCCCAAGCCGATCGCCAGCGCTCTTGCCACCTGCCTGCACGACCTCACGGATGGCCACGACCCCCCAGCGCTGACTCTCCTGATAAGCGGCGTTCAGCAACGCCTGCTTGCTCGGAAAGTGCCGGTAAATGGTCCCCTCGGCGACCCCGGCCCGCTTCGCCAGGATCGGCGTCGTGGTGCCATGGTAGCCTAGCGTGGTGAAGAGCTCGCGGGCGGCCTCCAGCAGCCGGTCTCGCGTGGTTGGTGCACTGTCGGCCATCGTACTCCCGGTCTGGGGAACCGCCCGACCATGGGGCGGATTATCTTCGGGCTCGCACCGTTCGACCCGATGCAGAGGAATCCTGAATGAAGATGCTCGTCCTTGGCGCTGGCCTGCAGGGCTGCGCCTGTGCCTTCGATCTGTTGCGGGACCCTGAGGTCACCGCCGTCACCCTCGCCGACCTCCAGCCCGAACGAATGGCGCGCTTCCTGGCCCGACGCGACGATCCCCGGCTTCACCCGATCGTCCTCGACGTCACCGACCATCCCGCCGTCCTGTCGGCGATGCAGGGACACGACGCCGTGATGAGCGCCATCCCGTACTACTTCAATGGCCCCATGGCACGGCTCGCCGTTCAGGCAGGGTGCCACTTTGCCGATCTCGGGGGCAACACCGAGATCGTCATGGAGCAGAAGAAGCTTGAGGAGGAGGCCCATGCCAAGGGGCTCTCGATCATGCCCGACTGCGGCCTCGCCCCGGGTATGGTCAACATCCTCGCCGCCGAGGGGATCCGCCGCCTCGACCGCGCTGACCGCGTACGAATCTACGTCGGCGGGCTTCCGCAGCACCCCGAACCGCCGCTGAACTACCAGATCGTCTACTCCCTCGAGGGCGCGCTCGACTACTACACCACCCCGTCCTGGATCCTGCGTGACGGGAAGAGCACCACCGTGGACGCGCTCAGTGAGCTCGAGTCGGTCCCCTTCGGCGAGCCGATCGGCACCCTCGAGGCGTTCCACACCGCGGGCGGCCTCTCGACGATGGCCTTCTCGTTCGAGGGGAAGGTCCGGGAAATGGAATACAAGACGCTCCGCTACCCCGGGCACGCCACACTGATGAAGGCGATCCGCGACCTCGGCCTGCTCGACCTGACGCCCATCCGCGTCAAGGGCACGGAGATCGTCCCCCGCGACGCCTTCATCGCCGCCGTCACCCCGAAGCTTACCAAGCCCGACGGTCGCGACCTGGTCGCGCTCCGGGTCGTGGTGAGCGGCGAGAAGGGCGGCACGCCCTGCAGCACCACCTTTGACCTGGTCGACTATTTCGACGAGGTCCACGGCATCTCGGCGATGATGCGCTGCACCGGCTACTCGCTCTCCCTCACCGGCCTCACGCAGGCACGCCGGCAGGTGATCCGCTTCGGCGTGACCACACCAGATGAAGGGATGCCGTACGATCGGTATGTGACGGGGTTGGCGGAGCGTGGGGTGGTGATTCGGGAGCACTGAGGGCGAACAGCGAGGGAAAGGTGGGGAGTGAGGGGGAACACCCCCCCTTACCCCACACCATTCCCTCGCTGTTCGCCGTTCGCCGTTCGCCGTCTACCAGCTCCACCCACTCCCGACAGACCAGCGCGTCTCGCCGTTCGCCTTCGCGGCGGTGATGTTCAGCTGTGCGGCGCGGAGGACGCGGATGCCGAGTCCGCCACCGGCGCCCCAGGTCCAGTCGTCGAAGGTGAAGGCGAGCTTCCCATTGGGGAGAGTCGCCCCGGGCGCGGAATCCGCCAGGGGTGACGGATCCTGAAAGGCGCGGCCCCCGTCGGCAAAGGCGAGGAGGGTGATCGCGCCGAGGCCGCCGAAGTCGAGCAGGTCGTGGCGCACCTCGACCCCGCCGAGCAGGAGCCCCCGAGCACTGCGCAGGCCAGTCGGCAAGGCGCGGTGCGAGTTCGGGCCGCCAAGGGTCGTGAATGGTGCCTCCCATGCGGGCATCCCATGCTGGATGCCAACGGCACCGGTGCGCGTGAGCGCCCGGAAGCCGTAGCGGGCCGTGAGGCGGGTGCCGGCGCGCGGGGAGACGTAGCCGCGCGCAATCCCGTAGGCGCCGGTGTAGCCGTCGTCGCCGCTCCCTGCGAAGAGCCCGGCCTCAACGAGGAGACCGCGATTCGGGTTGAACTCCACGTCCCGCGTGTCGTAGACCAGCGCGGCGCGCGCGTGCGCGTCGGTCTGCGTGACGGTCGCCGGGATGTAGGCGGCAGGGCACGGCGACCCTGCGGGCAGATTGGCGCACGGGTCCGGTTCGTCGGTCCTGGTCAGCGGATACCGCGCACTCACTTCAAGGCGATCGCCCCGCAACCGAATGCGGTCCAGTGAGCTCCGGAGCGCCACGTGCAGCGGACCGTTGATCCGACGCGTGACGTCGACCCATCCCTGTGCCCGGTCCCGCTTCAGAAATGCACGGTACTCTCCGGAGAAGCCCTCCGGCGGGCCATCGCTCCGCCCGAAGCGCACCTCGCGCGATGCCTGCACACTCGCACGCAGCCGCCATCCCTCGTCGAGCCAGAGCCGCTTGTAGTCGCCGCGCACGAAATACGACCCGCGTGTCGAGTACGCCGCATCAACGCTCATCTCGCGGAGGTTGGTGACCCGTGCATCCCACGGTGCCTGCTGATAGCGAATGACCCGGAACGCCCCGAACACTCCATCATTCGGGGTCGCGAGCAGATACGGGAAATTCGAGGTGCGCATCGGCGCATCGGCGCGCGCGGTATCGGGTTCCTGTGCCAGCATCGGCGACGCGCACAGCGCCAGCAGGAACCCCGTCGCCACCAGGTGCCTCACGAGTAGAGCGTGGCGCACTGCTCGATCCGCGCCCCCTTCTCGTCGCACACCGCAAACGGCGACGCCGTCATCGCGGCGGCACCGTACTGCCCCTTCTTGTTGACCGCATAGAACTGCAACTGGTAGGTCGGACGACCCTGGGCATTCAGCAGGCTCGGCGGTGTCATCGCGACGACGCGCTTCAGCGTGGCGAGCGCGGCATCGGTCGGGCTCATCCCCTGGCGCATGTGCTCCACCGTGAGGAAGCCACCGCAGACCATGATGTTCGCCTCGCCGAGGCCGGTGCTGCCCGCGGCGCCCCCGCTGTTGTCAGTGTACTGCCCGGCGCCGATGATCGGCGAGTCGCCGCAGCGCCCCGGCACCTTCCAGGAAAGCCCGCTGGTCGTGGTGACCGAGGAAATATCCCCTGCAGCGTTCACGACATTCATGTTGATGGTGCCGGTGGTGTGGCGCATCTGCGCGCCCGGCGCGGGGTTGACCCAGTTGTCAGTGGCGCCACGCGATGCGCGCCACTTGAGCCACGCCTCCCGCGATTCCGGCGTGAGCAGATCCTCGATCTTGAAGCCGTACGACGCCGCAAACCGCTGTGCATCCTTCCCCACCAACATGATGTGATTGGTGTACTTGAG
>JBBRGR010000017.1:0-11152 GCA_038223815.1 Gemmatimonadales bacterium | reverse complement strand
GCCTCCGACCCCGCATTTGCCACCAAGCTCAAGGTGACGCCCGAGCAGATGTTCACCGGCGTGGATGCCTACAAGCAGGTGCTCGCCGCCGACATTGACCTGGTGATCCTCGCCACCCCGCCGGCCTTCCGCCCGCGGCATCTCGAGGCCGCGATCGCGGCGGGCAAGCATGTCTTCATGGAGAAGCCGGTCTGCGTGGATGTCGCCGGGGCGCTCTCGATCATCACCTCCTCGGAAGCAGCGTCCGCCAAACATCTCGCCATCGTGTCGGGGACACAGCGTCGACACGACCCGATGTACCGCGAGACGATCAGGCGCATCCAGGACGGGGCCATTGGGGATGTGGTCGGGGCGCAGGTGTACTGGAACCAGGGGCCGCTCTGGAATCTGCCGCGCCAGCCGGAGTGGAGCGACGCCGAGTGGCAGTTGCGCAACTGGCTCTACTTCACATGGGCCTCGGGCGACCACATCGTCGAGCAGCACGTGCACAATCTCGACGTGGCCAACTGGGTGATCGGTGCGCTGCCGATCAAGGCGACCGGGATGGGAGGTCGGCAGACGCGGACCGGCGCGGAGTACGGTCATATCTTCGATCACTTCGCGATCGACTACGAGTATCCCAACGGGGTGCGGCTCCTCTCGATGTGCCGCCAGCAGGACGGCACCACCTCGTATGTGGGCGAGCGGATCCAGGGCACCAAGGGCAGCTCGAACGCCAGAAACCGGATCATGGGTGCCACCAGCTGGACGCACCCCACGATGGAGGGGATGAATCCGTACGTCGAGGAGCACAAGAACCTCGTGGCGAGCATTCGTGCGGGCACGCCGCTCAATGAAGGACGACGCGTCGCCGAGAGCACGCTCACCGCGATCATGGGACGCGAGGCGGCCTACACCGGCAAGGACGTCACCTGGACGCAGTTGCTTGCCGCGGCGCAGGACATCACGCCGCATTCCTTTGCGCTCGGGCCGATGCCGGTGCCGCCTGTGCCGACGCCCGGGGTGACGACGCTGTCGCGCGGCTTCATGGAGGGATGGTAAGATGGAGCGCCGTGCCTTTGTCGCGGCGGGCGTGGTGGCCGGGGTCGCCGGGATGGTGCCGACCCGATCGGCGCGCGCGACGCGCGGTGCCGACCCCGTCTTCGGCGCTGACTTCGCCCCGCATTTCGGGATGTTCTCGGCGCACACCGGCCCCGACGTGGTGGATCAGCTGAGGTGGCTGCACGACCGCGGCTTCCGCGCACTTGAAGACAACGGCATGCGCGGCCGCCCGGTGGAGGAGCAGGAACGGATCGGCCGCGAGATGACGCGCCTCGGCATGCGGATGGGGGTGTTCGTCGTCAATCCATCCACGGCATTCAACCAGGTGACCTTCGCGAGTGGCGACGCGGCCTTCACCGAATCCTTCCTGGCCGATGTGCAGGCCTCGATCGAGGTCGCCAAGCGCGTCAATGCCACGTGGATGACGGTGGTGATGGGCGACCTCGCCCCGCGTCTGGAGTTCGAGTACCAGACCGCCAACGCCGTGGAGATCCTCCGCCGTGCGTCGGCCCTGCTCGAACCGCACGGCCTCGTGATGGTGCTCGAGCCACTCAACCGTCGCGACCACCCGGGCATGTTCCTGACGCGGGTGCCGCAGGCGTTCCAGATCTGTCGCGCCGTCAATGCACCTGCCTGCAAGATCCTTTTCGACATCTATCATCAGCAGATCACCGAAGGGAACCTGATTCCCAATTTCGATCGCGCCTGGGCCGAGGTGGCCTATGTGCAGATCGGCGACAACCCGGGCCGCCGCGAGCCGGGCACGGGCGAGATCAACTATGCCCGAATCTTCGGCCACCTGAAGCAGAAGGGCTATGCCGGGATTCTGGGGATGGAGCATGGCAATGCGAAGCCTGGGAAGGAAGGGGAGCTGGCGGTGGTGGCGGCGTATCGGAAAGTGAGTCCGTAGGCTCTCGTCACTGGTCGTTGGTCGTCAGAGGGTCGGGATGCCACGCCTAGCGCGTAACGCCTACCCCAGCAACTTCCGCTTCGGACTCACCACCTGCGCGATCAGGATTCCGGCGACCAGCGAGATCGCGACCAGCACCATGCGGAAGGCGCCTTCGACCCCGACGATGACGTCCTTGTCGAGCAGCGAGGTGAGTGAGCGCAGGCCGATGCTGCCGGGGACGAGCATCAGCAGGCCGGGGACGAGGACGATCTGTGAAGAGCGGTTGGTGAGGCGCGCATACCAGTTGCTCCCCATGCCGGTGAGCAGGGCGCCGACGAAGGCGCCCAGCTCGGGGCCGAGGGTGGTGCCACCGAGGCGGGCGCCCACGACGGCGAGGGCGCCGGCGAGGACGATCCACGGGGCATCGCGGCGTTCGGCCTTCAGCAGGACCACGAAGGCGAGTGCCGAGACCACCAGCGAGATCAGCAGGGTCCATTCGGGCAACGGCACGACGCGCGTCGACAGGATTTTGCCGAGGAGCAGCGCCGAGAACTTGCTGCCGAGGGCGATTCCGAAGGTGATGCCGAGGAGCAGGACGATCGCCCCCATCAAGCGTGCGGTCCCGGAGGCGAGATGGCGGGTGGAAATCTCCGTCATGGCGGTGGTGAGCATGAGTCCCGGGATCAGCACGATCACGCCGGCGAGTGTGGCGATGAAGACGGAGATCGGAAACCCTGCCGTCGCGATGAGTGCCGCCAGGAGTGATGCGGTGAGCGCTGCCACCGGTTCGAACACGCGCCCGAGTCCCTGCACGCGCGAGGTGACGAGCGAGAGGAGGCCGATCACCAATCCGATTCCCAATCCGGCCACCATCTCGTGCCACCCTCCCCCGAGGAAGCGAGCGGAGCTTCCGGAGACGATCGCGAAGGCCGCGGTGGTCAGCCAGACCGGGTAGGGCGGCGGGGCCAACTCGATTGCCTCGAGCTTGCGCGACCCCTCGAGTGGGGTGAGCTGGCCGTTGAGCACCTCGCGGGTGACCTCATCCGTTCGAGCGAGTTTGCCAAGGTTGGACTCACCGGGCTCGACGCGGATCAGGAAGGTACGCTGATCATCCTGCGGCCCGAACGACGCCATGATCGAGGTCGGGGTCGAGAAGAACTGCCCATGCAGCCCGAGCCGGTCGGAGGAGAGCTCCAGCGCCTCCTCCAGGCGGTGCGCAGCATAGCCCGAGGTGTGCAGCGAGCGACCGAGGCGCAGGATGAAGGAGATCCGGTCATCCGGTCCTGGCCCCCCGGGGAGCGGGAAGCCCTGCGCGGGAGTCCACCCTGTCCACGCGGTTCGTGTGTTATCGTTCGGTGAGGTCGTCATCAGTGTTGAATGATACGCCCCCGTCTCCCTGAGGAACGAATGCGCCTTTCCATCCTGCTGGTGGCGGCCCTGTTGGTTGCCGGGTGTGCTGTGAACCCGGTCACCGGGAAGCGCCAGCTCTCGCTGGTGTCCGAGGCCCAGGAAATCGAGATGGGGAAGGGCGAAGTCGTCCGCGCCCGAGAAGAAACCGGATTCTATCCGGACTCCGGCTTGACGAACTACATCGCGACGATCGGCATGCGGATGGCCCGGGCGAGCGAGCGGCCCGACCTGCCGTGGGAATTCCATCTGATCGACGACCCGATGGTGAACGCCTTCGCGGCGCCGGGCGGTTTCATCTTCATCACCCGCGGCATTCTGGCCTACATGAACTCCGAGGCCGAGCTCGCCGGGGTGATCGGCCACGAGATCGGGCACGTCACCGCGAAGCACACCGTCGCGGCCATCTCGCGTCAGCAGGCGGGGACGATCGGGGTCATCGGCGCCGCGATTCTCACCAAGAACGAGCAGGTCGCCCAGCTCGGCAGCACCGGGCTGGGGATCCTCTTCCTCAAGTACGGGCGCGACCAGGAGAGCCAGTCAGACGCGCTCGGCCACCGGTATTCGCTGACGCAGGGCTACGACGTGCGCGAGATGCCGAAGACCTTTGCGACGCTGCAGCGGGTGAGCGAGGCGAGCGGGAACAGCGGACGCATTCCGGGCTTTCTCTCGACGCATCCCGATCCGGGTGATCGCGTGGCGGCGACTACGCGCTGGGCCGACACGGTCAGCAACCCGTCGCGGCTCACCATCGGGCACGATCGCTTCCTCGATCACCTGAACGGCATGGTGTACGGGCAGGATCCGCGGCAGGGCTATTTCGAGGGACAGCGCTACCTGCACCCCGAGCTGCGCTTTCAGCTGGACATGCCGGCCGGCTGGCAGGGGATCAACCAGGCGTCACAGATCGTGCTGGTCGAGCCGAACGGCGCTGGGCAGATCCAATTGCGGCAGGCCGGCCAGGCGACGCCGACAGCGGCCATGCAGGCGTGGCAGGCGCAGCAAGGTGTGGTGACGGGTGCGGTGCAGCAGACCCAGGTGGCCGGGGCACAGGCTCTCACGGCGGAGTTCACCGCCACCACTGGCGAGGGGCAGCAACTGCGCGGGCGTGTGCTCTACCTGACCTACCGCGGGGCGACGTGGCAGTTCCTCGGGCTTGCCGTGGCGCAGGCGTGGCCGCAGCTCGGAGGTGCGATCAACACCTCGCTCGGATCGTTCGCCGCGACGCCGACGAACCAGCTGTTCCGGCGAGTCCGCGAGATCCGCGTGCTGACGTTGCCGCGCCCGACGACGATGAATGCGCTGGCGACCGAGAGCGCCGGGGCGACGACGGCGGCGGAGCTGGCTCTGATCAACGGTGTTGAGGAAGGCGTGATGCAGCCCCAGGGGCGGAAGGTCAAGACGATCCGGTACCGGTAGCCGCGGCATGTGCGGCATTGCGGGCTTCTGGCATCGCGACGGACGTCCGGCAGCGCCGGACGTCCTTGCGGCAATGTGTCACGCCATCCGCCACCGTGGCCCTGACGATCAGGGGACGTGGATCGATGGCGATCTCGCCCTCGGTCACCAGCGACTCAGCATCATTGACCTCAGCAGTGCCGGTCGCCAGCCGATGGCCACATCGGACGGGACGTTGCAGTTGGTCTTCAACGGCGAGATCTACAACTACCGCGAGCTTGGCCGGGAACTCGAGGCCCGGGGGCACATCTTCCGGACCAGGACCGACACCGAAGTGATTCTCCACGCATGGCGGGAGTGGGGCGAGGAGGCGCTTCCCCGTTTCCGTGGCATGTGGGCGTTCGCGCTCTGGGAGTCGTCCCGGCGGCGGCTGGTGCTCGTCCGCGACCGGGCGGGGATCAAGCCACTCTACTGGACCCAACAAGGGGCAACGGTCGGTTTCGGATCGGAAATCAAGGCGGTGTTGCCGCTCGTGTTGGAGCGGCGCCCCGATCACGCCACGCTGGCCGCGATGATCCTGTACCAGCTACGCACCGATCCACGGCGTACCTGCTTCCATGCGATCTCGCAGGTGGCGCCGGGATCGTTGATCGCGGTCGACCCAGTCTCCGTTGTCGAGCGACAGTGGCATGACCCCGAGGCCGACACCCCGGATCTCGGGGGACTTGACGCACCGCGCGCGATGCGGCGCTTGCTGGAAGAGAGCGTGGCGCTCCACCTGCGGAGCGACGTTCCGGTGGGGGCGTGTCTCTCGGGGGGCCTGGACTCCAGTGCGCTGGTCGCACTCGCGGCACCGCAGCTCCCCTACTCGCTGCATACTTTTTCCGTCGTCTATCCTGGCACGCCCTTCGATGAGAGTGCCTTCGTGCACGCCGTTCGCGAGCAATATCCCTCCGTGGTGCACCACGAGGACCAACCCGATGGCAGTGATGCCCTCGACACCATGCGGGACATCGTGTGGCACTTCGAGGAGCCGGTGTGGGGCGAGGCGAGCTACAGCTGGTGGCGGGTGATGAAACTGGTGCAGGCGCGAGGCGTCAAGGTCGTCGTCAACGGTCAAGGCGCCGACGAACTCCTCGGCGGCTATCCCTACTACTATCCCTCGTACCTGCGGCAGTTGGCGCGTCGGGGTTCCATCGGGACCTTTCGTCGAGAGCTCCTCGCCGAGGCGAAGCATCAGGCCATGCCGGCGCACACCCTGATGCGGGGGCTGCTTGGCCCGGTCTGGCCAGGGTGGCTCCGAGGCGCCGCGCGGCCTTTCGGCATTGGGGTCTCCTGGGACACCTCCGCGTTGGGGCCCGCCCTGCGGGAAGCGGCCCCGGAGGTGGATGGCGCGATCGCACGCCGCGGCTTCTGGGATCTCGAGGCGCATCTCCGCACCGACTTCGAGATCACGCGCCTGCCGATGCTGCTTCAGGCCGAGGATCGATTCTCGATGGCGCATTCGATCGAGAGTCGAGTCCCGTTTCTGGATGCGCCGCTGGTTGCGTGGGCACGGCAATTGCCGGCCTCAGACAAGTTGCGCGGTGGGTTGACCAAGGTGGTCCTGCGCGACGCCATGCGCGACGTGCTCCCGCCCCTGGTGGCAGATCGTGCCGACAAGAAGGGGTATCCGACGCCACTCAGGGCCTGGTTTCGCGGCGCGCAAGGCGACGCTGTTGGCGATCGTCTGCATGCGCAGAGTCTCGCGGACCACGGACTGCTCGCGCCGAAGGTGGTGCGCGCCCAGTTTGATCGCTTCCGGAAGGGCGAGGCGCCGTTGCCCGAGCTCTGGCGCTACCTCTCCGTGCAGGAGTGGGGGGAGCGCTTCGGGAGCTAGCCGACGCGGCGGGTCTTGCCCTTGAGGAAGTCCATCAGGAGGAACTGGCCCAACGTCATCGGCGAGGCGAAGTACGCCTTGCCGCGGCAGATGCGGGAGACCTGCTTGACGAACTCGACCAGCTGGTGATCGCGGGCAAGCATGAAGGTGTTGATCATGATGTTGCTGCGGCGACACGCCGAGACCTCCGCGTAGGTCGCCTTCAGGATCGAGGGATCGAGGCCGCCAGAGTTGACGTAGACCCGTCCGTCGGGGAGCGTCATCGCCGAGGGCTTGCCGTCGGTGATCATCACGATCTGTTTCATCTCCTGGCGCTGCCCGGCCAGAATGCGCCGCGCCAACTGCAGGCCTGCGGCGGTGTTGGTGTGGTACGGGCCCACCTTCACGCTCGCGAGCGCACCGGACGGGATCTCCTCCGCGGTATCGTGGAAGAGCACCACCTTGATCACGTCACCGGGGAACTGGTTGCGGATCAGGTGCGTCAACGCGAGCGCGACCTTCTTCGCCGGCGTGAAGCGGTCCTCGCCGTAGAGCACCATCGAGTGCGAACAATCCAGCATCAACACGGTGGCCGCCGATGAGCGATAGTCGGCCTGGGTCACGTGCAGGTCGGCGTAGTCGAGCTCGAGTGGCATCGTCAGACCATGGCGTGCGATCGCGGACGTGAGCGTCGCCGCCGCGTCGAGGTTCATCACATCGCCGAATTCGTAGACCTTGCTGGCGGACTCGCTCTCCACCGAGGTGGCGAGGTGCGGCGTCTCATGCGCGCCGATCGCGGACCGGCCAAGGGCACCGAGGAGGGCGCGCAGGGTGCGGTAGCCGAGGAAGTCGGCGCCCTTCTCCTTGAGGTCGAACTTGACGGTGCGGGCAGCGGCGCGCGCCTCGCCGCCGGGGAGCTGGTCGGGCGGAATGGTCTGCCCGGCCTGATTCTTCATGTTGAGGTAGCCCTCTTCGGCGAGCCGCTGGACGATGCGGTCGAGCAGCGTGGCGAGCTCGGCCTGGACCTCCTTGTCTTTCTCGGCGTCTCCGGTGGTGCCGTCCTTGAGCAGCTTGAGCATCTCGGGGGTCAGCTGCCCCGACTCGATCAGCGCCTTGAGGATCGCGTTCCGGAGGTCGTCCAGGGTGCGCTCGTCCTCGCCGTCGCCGGGCTCGCCCCACCAGGGGGTGCCGGCGAAGCCGGACTCGAGCAGGAAGTCGCCGAGCTGGTCGAGGAGCGCCTGCAGGTTGACCTGCTCGGCCAGCCCAGCGGTGTATCTGGTGTAGGTGGTGTAGCGCATTGGAGAGTATACCCCGGGGGGCGGCAGGGGTGCCCTTGGGGGTGCGGGGTGAACGGTGAACGGTGAACGGTGAACGGTGAACGGTGAACGGTGAACGGTGAACGGTGAACGGTGAACGGTGCGATGGGGAACGTGGCCACGCTGCCCGAGCGCTACCTTTCGGCCGTCCCGCATCGATCCGAGACTTCCTGAGAAGCATCCGCAGCACTGCTGGTCCCTCATCCCCCGCGCAGAGGAACATGGCCCGTTCGCGCCGTTGTGTGCTTGCCCTGTGCGTGACGCTGGCCTGGGCCCCCTCGGCTCTGGCGCAGGGCACGACGGCGACCGGGGTCCTCCTCGAGCACTGGGGCGACCCGCAGGGCGGGTTCTCCCCGGCGCGCCGGGCGTGGTCCCTCGTCGGGGACCGCGGTGAAGTCTGGCGGGTGGAGCTGAGCGACGACCAGGTCCGTCGCGCGGGCGGATCCCAGCAGCTCAACCGAGCGCGGGTCACGGTGACCGGCACCGCGCTGGCCGGACTTCCACGGTCGCGCGGTGAGCGACCCACGACCACGCTCCGGGCGGCGTCGGTCCGTCGCACGTCTGGAGGCGGGGACGCCTCCCTCATGGCAGGACCCCCGCAGTTCGGCGCCAAGCCGTATGCCCTGCTGCTCTGCAAGTTCAGCGACGTCGCCGATGAGCCGAGACCACGCAGCGATTTCACCACGCTGCTCTCGGGGACGTATCCGAACCTCGACCACTATTACCAGGAAATCTCCGCTGGCCAGATGACGCTCGCCGGGAGTGTGGCGTACGGCTGGTTCACGCTGCCGCAACCCCGCGCCTTCTATCTCCCCGGGGGCTCGCTCAACTTCCAGTCGCTCGCCTCCGCCTGCACGGCAGCCGCGGATGCCACCGTCAACTTCGCAAACTTTTCCGGACTGCTGATCCAGGTCAACGCCGAGCTCGACGGCTTCGCCTGGGGCGGGAGCGCTTTCCTCTCGCTCGACGGTGTGTCGCGCTCGTGGCCCACGACCTGGATGCCACGCTGGGCCACGCAGTCCTCGATGCACGGCGTGTATGCGCACGAAATCGGGCACACCCTCGGCCTGCGGCATTCCTCGGGGCCTTACAGCGCCACGTATGACTCGCGCTGGGACGTGATGAGCAATTCCTACCTGACGTTCCATGGACCGACCGGGACCAACCTGGCCGGACACACCATCATCTATCACAAGGATCTGCTCGGCTGGATCCCGGCCTCGCGCAAAGTCACCGTCGCGGCGACCGCGCCGCAGACCATCCTGCTGGAGCAGGCGGAGTTCCCGACGGGGGGGAATACCCCGCTCGCGATCGAGATCCCGATTCCCGGCAGCGGCGGCGTGTTCTACACCGTCGAGGCGCGACGACTCCTCGGCTACGATACTCCGCTCCCCGGTGAGGCCGTGATCATTCATCGGGTGACACCGTGGGCGAGCATCCCGGCGAAGGTGGTCGATCCCGACAACAACGGGAATCCGAACGATGCCGGGGCGATGTGGCTGCCGGGCGAGACCTTCGATGATGGTCAGGGCATCTCGGTGCGAGTGAACGCGCGCACGGCACAGGGGTGGAGTGTCACCGTCACTGTACCGGTGCCCGGGGTGGCACTTCAGGTAGCTGGCAGCGGCGATGGCCGCGGCGTGATCGCGTCCTCGCCCTCGGGCATCAGTTGCACGGCAACGGCCGGGAGTCTTGCCGGCAGCTGTGTGGGGGAATTTCCTCTCGGCAGCACCGTGACCCTCACGGCAAGCGCACTGGCAGGAACATTCATTGGATGGGGTGGTGCCTGCGCGGGAACGGGACCGTGTCAGGTCACGATGAACACGGCGCGGAGCGTCAGCGCGACCTTCCGACTCGGCAACGAAACGCTGACGATTGCCGGCGCAGGGAATGGCAGCGGTGTCATCACCTCTTCCCCGGAGGGGGTTGCCTGTACCAGCAGCGCCGGTGTGACCAGCGGCAGTTGTCAGGCCAACCTCGGGCAGGGTACCGTGGTCAGTCTGAGTACCGCTGCGACCGCGGGTGCGTTCACCGGGTGGAGTGGCGCGTGCACCGGAAGCGGGGCGTGCGTGGTGCCGATGACGCAGGCGCGCACGGTGACGGCGACCTTCACACTGCCGATTCGCTTGCTCACCATTGTGCCGACCGGCGATGGCTCCGGCGCCATCACCAGCACGCCGGGGGCGATCCAGTGCGTGAATGTGCGTGGCACGCCCGGCGGCACCTGTGCGGCCGAATTTGTGGATGGTGTGACGGTGACGCTCACGGCCACACCGGAGCACGCGACGTTTGCCGGGTGGAGTGGAGCGTGCACGGGGGCGGGCCCCTGCGTCGTCACCATGTCGGCGGCGCGAACGGTATCGGCGCGGTTCGATCGTCTCACCTTTCCGCTCGTCGTGACGGCTACCGGGAGCGGGAGTGGCAGCATCACCAGTCAGGCGGGGATCGACCCTGCGGTGGCGTGCACGGTTGCCAATGGCGTGGCGAGCGGTGCGTGCAGGGTGGTGCATGCAGAAGGCACGGTCATCACCCTCACACCCACGGCGAGTGGTGGCGCCTTCCTCGGGTGGCAGGGGGCTTGTCAAGGTCTCGGTGTGTGCCATGTGACGATGACGCAGGCGTGGAGCGCGCAGGCGGAGTTCATCGCCCCGCAGGCGTTGATTGATCTCTTTGCGCGGGTGCTGCTCGGCGAAACACAGATCGCCGAGGAGATTGCGGCCCAGCTTGATGCGGCCGGGAATCAGAATGGGGTACGTGATCTGGGTGACCTCGCGGCTCTGATCGGTCGAACCCCGGGCGCGCGTTTCTCGCCGCCGGTGCTGCGTGTCCTTCAACGACGGGGAGGGACGAATGCGCGAACGCCATAGCGCGCGGCGTCTGGCGTGCACGCTGGCGCTGCTTCTGCTGGCGGCGTGCAGTGCGCCGCCCACCGCGCCATCGCTTCCGCCGGAGCGCTATCGTCTGCAGGTGCAGTCGGGCGAGGGGACGCTGGGCGCGGTGCTGCTCACGGTGTCGGGGGCGGCCGAGGTGCCGATCCTGCTGCCGACCAGCGGCGTGCTGGGGAGTATCTCCGCGGAGGCATCGCCCGCGCGGCTGCTGCTGGTGGGTGCGGTGGGTGGGATCGAGTTGCTCGAGGTGCGCAGCACGGTGCCGGGTGTGGCACCAACGGCGGTGGTGCACGAGGCGTCCGCCGATGCGGCCGGCGGGTACCGGGCGCTGGCACCGGGGAGCGTGACCTTC
>JBBRGR010000016.1:0-11216 GCA_038223815.1 Gemmatimonadales bacterium | reverse complement strand
ACCGGCGAGGCCTCGACCCGCCACGTCCCACCCGACGCCCGAAGAATGGTGCCACTGTCTCCGACCACGATCCGCTCCGCGCTACTGGGCCCAGCCACGCCGTAGAGCGAGGTCTGGGTCGGCAGCGTGACACGGTGCCAGCCCCCGTCCCGCCGTTCGTAGGCAAGCCCGCCCAACCCCACCGCGAGCGCCCGGCCATCGGACGGCGAGTGTACCGCGAAGAGCACGGCACCGCTGACCACCGTCTGCCACCCTCCCGCGTCGCTGAGGATGCTGCCGAACCATCCGGCCGCGAACTGCCGGCCGCCAGCCATTGTGATGGCGCGCAGGTTCTCGACGGGACCGCGCACTGGCGCGATGCTCCACTGGGCCCCGTCACCGCGAAGGATGCGTCCGCCGTCACCGACGATCGTGAAATCGCCGATGGCGTTCGCCATCACGCGGAAGAGATTGACCGTGGTCGGTGAGGCCACCTGCCGCCAGGTCCCATCACTGCCGCGCAGGAAAATCGTCCCGCCCGCGCCCACGGCGACGACACGCCCCGTACCGTCACCGGCGACGCCAAAGAGTGGCAGTGCCGACGGCGTGGCGACCTGCTGCCATCCTCCCGAAAGACAACACTCGAGGATGGTGCCGTTGTTGCCGACCGCGATCAGCGCGTCCTCCGATGTTCCCCACACGGACCAGAGCTCGGTCGCGGTGGGGGTCGCCATCCGCTCCCACCCCGAGGCACCGCGGCGAAAGACTGCGCCGCCGGTACCGACCGCCCAGACCCGCGCCGCATCGAGCCCCCAGAGCCCGAGCAACTGACTCCCCGGCAGCACCGTATCCAATTGCCATCCGGTTGCGGCGCGCTGCAACACCGACCCGCCGTCGCCGACGCCGAGGAGCATCGCCTCGTTCGGGCCCCAGAGCGCCGTGATCGTTTCCTCCGTGGGCGTCGATTCCACGTGGGACGTCGCACCATCCCAGCGCACGATCACACCCCCCTGCCCCGCGAACCAGACGCGATCCGCCGCCGTCGCGAACGCCGCGAGCAGGGTCGCGTTGGTGGGGGCTGCCTGCACGACCTGCAGCGTGGTGATTGGCGCATCGGGGTCCAGCATGGCGTCCGGTTGCGCCAGGCACGCGCCGAGCGCCACGAGGCCGGCCACTGCATGGATGCGATGCCCCCGCCGCATTCAGCGCCCCGCCAGCAGGGCGATGATGTGCGCGCGCTGCGCGTCGTACAGCACGGCACCCACGCCCGCGGCGAACCCCGAAGCGAGGAGTTGCGGGGTTGCCAGCACGTCCATCGTCACGACGCGCAGAAGCGCCCCCACGAGCAGGGCGATCGTCATTGGCCAGATGATCGCTCGACCCAGTGACTCCCGCCGACGGCCACGTGATTCGGCGACGAGGTACCCGAGCAGCGTGAATGCGGCAAAGACTGCGAGCAGGTGCAACAGTCCCTCCCGGGCCGCCTCACCCCCACCGCGGAGATCGAGCGATCCCCCTTCGCGCGAGAGCCCGGCAAGGACCAGCAGCAGCAACGGGACGAGCACCCGCACCACTTGCGGCTCAAGTCGGCGTTCACGCTGGAGGGCCAACCGCCAGAGCCTGCCACCGAGCATGACCACGAGGCCAGTCGTGGCGACCGCTCCGAGGGCGAGCCACGGCGCGACCCGGACGGAGGGCACGATCGCGATCGCGGCCCAGAGCAGGCTGGCCGCGAACGGCAGGACCACCCCCGGCTCAGCACGCCCGACTCCCGGCTGCGTCACCACGGCAACCGCTGCGATCCCCAAGGCGGCGGCCGCCCCGATCGGAACCAGCAGCCAGAGCCGCGCCGGATCACTCGCGCTGCTGAGTCCCACGAGCCACGCGAGGGGGATCAGCAACCACACCAGACCCATCAGCGGCTGATCCAGCCAGAGCCGACTGATCAGGAGGGTGGAATCGACGCGCCGCGCCGCCGCCTCGGACAACGTTGCCCCAAGCCACGCCCCGACGCCGTTGGCCACCAGATCGCTCGCCGTGGAATAGCGTGGTGCCAGAAAGAGCTGGGCCCCCTCGATGGCCAGCGCGGCGATGAGGGCGAGCCCCAGGACAGCCAGGGGGCGGGCACCCGTCATCCGTTGCCACAACAAGCCGAGGGGGGCAAAGAGCACCACATTCAGGACCACGTCGGTGGCCCAGCCCCCATCGAGGACGATCCACGCGACGCGGAACTGGGTGGGGCGGGCAAACTGGAAGGGCGCCAAGGTGATCAGCGCCACCGCGGCGGCCAGATAGCAGAAAAAAAGGGCGCCGAGGCGGCGGCCAGTCACCGGGGAAGGAGAGGGCAAGGGGGGAATATCGGCCGAGGCCGGGAGCAGGAGCAACCAAGCCCCTTGACCAGCAAGTATCATAATGATATCATAATGCTGTCACCCTAACTGGATGGCTCCATGATTCGTGAGATTCCCCGCAAGGCCGTGCAGGGCGTACTGGCCCTCCTCCTTCTGACGCTCCTCTCCCTCGCCGCGACCGGTAGCCTCATCCGCTCGGCACGCGCGGAGGATCCCGTCGGAGCAATCACCAGTCTGGTCGCGATCGTGGTGATCTGCGTCCTCTGGGCTGGCCTCTTCACCGTGCAGCCCAATCAGGCGCGGGTCCTGACCCTCTTCGGCGAGTACAAGGGATCGGTCAAGGATCCCGGGCTCTGGTGGGTCAATCCGCTCATGGCCAAGAAGCCCGTCTCGCTCAGGATCCACAACTTCGAGACGGCGAAGCTGAAGGTGAACGATCTGGACTCGAACCCGATCGAGATCGGCGCCGTGGTCGTCTGGCAGGTGGTGGACTCGGCCGAAGCGCTCTTCGAGGTCGAGAACTACGAGGACTACGTGCGCGTGCAGAGCGAATCGGCGGTCCGCACGCTCGCCACGCAGTACCCGTATGACGCCCACAACAGCGACATCATCTCCCTCAGCCACAACGCCGCGGACATCGCGGATCAGCTGGCCGGCGAGGTGCAGAATCGGCTGTCGAAGGCGGGGATGAAGGTGCTCGAGGCACGTATCACGCATCTTGCCTACGCGCCTGAGATCGCCGGTGCGATGTTGCGGCGGCAGCAGGCCAGCGCGGTCATCGCGGCCCGCGAGAAGATCGTCGAGGGCGCCGTCTCGATGGTGGACATGGCGTTGCGGCTCCTCGATGAGCGCGGTGTCGTGACGCTGGACCAGGAGCGCAAGGCCGCGATGGTCTCCAATCTCCTCGTCACGCTCTGCGCCGAGCAGCCGATGCAGCCAGTCGTCAACACCGGCTCGATCTACTAGGCGCGACGGCCCATGAGCGAGCGCAAGTCCTTCCTGGTCCGGCTCGATCCGGGCCTCCACACCGCCCTGCAGCGGTGGGCCGCGGACGAGTTGCGCTCGCTCAATGGGCAGATGGAGTTTCTCCTCCGCCGTGCCCTCCGTGAAGCGGGGCGAAGCGGGTCTGGGGCGGAGCAAACCATTTCCGAAGAAAAGCATCCCTTTTAGGGCAAGGGCCAGTGTAGATTTGGCAGTGAAGACGCGTTCTCTGCCAATCGATTCAGGACGACGCTCATGACGACCTCAGCCGCCACGACCGCCGCCGCGCCCGCCGCAGCGCCCCCTCCATCCACGCCGGGCCTCACACCCAAGGACCAATGGCTGAAAGACGACCTCGGCGCCTCCGTGGTCGTGTTTCTGGTTGCCCTGCCACTCTGCCTCGGCGTGGCGCTCGCGTCTGGCGCGCCGCTCTTCGCGGGGATCATCGCCGGCGTTGTGGGGGGTCTGATCGTGGCACCGCTCTCCGGATCGCAACTGATGGTGAGCGGTCCGGCCGCCGGGCTGACGGCGATCGTCTTCGCCGCGATCTCGTCGCTCGGAGGCTACCAGCCCTTCTTGGTGGCGGTGGTGCTCTCGGGGTTGATGCAGGTGGCGCTCGGCTACGTGGGCGCCGGGGTGGTGTCCTACTACTTCCCGTCCTCGGTGATCAAGGGGATGCTGGCGGCGATCGGCCTGATCCTGCTCCTCAAGCAGATCCCGCACGCGGTCGGGTACGACGCCGACGCGATGGGCGACGAGGCATTCCGGCAGGCGAATGATCAGACCACCTTCAGCGCACTCATGGATCTGCCGCAGCAAGTGCAGATGGGCGCGGTCCTGATCGCGCTGGTCTCGCTCGTGCTGCTGGTGGTATGGGAGCGACCGCAACTCAAGCGCGTGGTCTTCTTCCCGGGCCCGCTCGCTGTGGTCATCGCGGGGCTCGCGATCAATCACCTGTTGATCTCGACGGGCTCGCCGCTCGCCCTCGGAGGAGATCACCTCGTGCAGCTCCCCTCCTTCGGGGAACTCTCGAGCCAGTTCATCGCGCCGAAGTGGGCTGCGATCGTCGAGCCCGCGGTCTGGCGCGTCGCGGTGACCCTCGCGATCGTGGCGTCGCTCGAATCGCTGCTTTCGATGGAAGCCACCGACAAGATCGACCCACTCAAGCGGCAGTCCCCGCCGAACAAGGAGCTCATTGCCCAGGGCGTCGGCAACACGGTGAGCGGTTTCTTCGGCGGCCTCCCGGTGACCGGCGTGATCGTGCGCTCCTCGGCCAACATCGACGCCGGCGCGAAGACCAAGCGCTCGGCGATGGCCCACTCGGCACTGCTGCTGGTGGCGGTGATCCTCCTCCCGGCACTGCTCTCGCACATTCCGCTGGCCGCCCTCGCCGCGATCCTGATCTACACCGGCTTCAAGCTGGCGCACCCGCGCCTGTTCAAGGCCGCGTGGAAGACGGGCCGGGAACACTTCATTCCGTTCACGGTCACGGTCGTGGCGATCCTCCTCACCGACCTGCTCGTCGGGATCGGCGTGGGCCTCGCGGTCGGCGCCTTCTTCATCCTGCGCGAGCATGCCTATGCACCCGCCATGACGAAGATCTCTCCGGATGGCGCCGTCCTCACGCGCTACGTCCTTCCCGATCAGGCCACGTTCCTCGGCAAGGCCTCGCTCTCCGAGTTCCTGCAGCGGGTACCCCCCGGAACGCGCCTCGAAATTGACGGACGTCGGGCACGTCGCGTGGACTACGACATCGCCGAGCTGTTGCAGGACTTCAAGGCGACCGCCGCCGCGAACGACATCGACTACCGCCTGGTAGGGGTGCCGGAAGTCCGGTCCACGCCGGCCCACTCGCACTGAACGCAGGAGCCGCAACGATGGAAGCCTTCGACAAGATCCTCGAGTCCAACCGGCAGTGGGCATCCGAGATGGTGAAGCACGATGCCGGCTATTTCACGCGCCACTCGGCCGGCCAGACCCCGCACACGCTCTTCATCGGCTGTTCAGATTCGCGGATCCAGACCAATACACTGACCGGCACGGAACAGGGCGAGATGTTCGTGCACCGCAACATTGCCAACCAGGTCTATGGCTCGGACCTCAACGTGCTGGCCACCGTGGAGTATGCCGTGGACGTGCTGGATGTGAAGCACATCCTCGTCTGTGGCCACTATGGCTGCGGCGGCGTCCGCGCGGCCGCAGCGGCGTCGCCGACCCACGGTCTGACCGACCACTGGCTGTCACAATTGCGGACCATCATGCGTCTCCACAAGGATGACCTGGACGCCTGCGGCGAGGGCGAGGCGCGCCTCGACCGCCTCGCCGAGCTCAATGTGCTTGAGCAGCTGAACAACCTGGCGGCGACCCCAGTGGTCCGCGACGCGTGGGAACGGGGCCGACGTCCGATCCTGCACGGCCTGGTGTACGACATCCGTACCGGCCTCCTCAAGGAACTGGCCACCCGGATCGACGGGCCGGACAAGGTGCGCATGATTCTGCCGAACCGTGCCTGAGGCTGGCGCCCGAGGCAGAATTGGCCTCGTCCGCCCCGGGCACTAGCTTGCACCATGATCGACTCGCGCACCCTTCACCCAACTTGAGGCAGGCCCCATGCGCTCGCTGACGCTGCTTTCGCTGCTCGCCCTGACCGTGACCGCCTGTGGCGAGAAGGCCCCCGACGCCGGTTCGGGCGACTCGACCCCCCCCGAAACCACCGCCACGACGATGCCTGCGATGACAAACCCGCACGTCATGGGATTCGACTCGGGTCGCGCCCTCGACTCTCTGGGGAACATCCTCGGCGGGGTGAACGCCCGCTTCCAGTCGGGTGACACGATCTTCGTCTCGGTCCGGACCCAGTACGTCGCGGCTGGCGCCAAGATCGAGGCCGTGTTCCTTCGCGGCACCACCAGAGTGGCCAGCGACAATGGCATCGTGGGCGACTCCGACGCGGACGCGGCGGCGGTTGTGCCGCTCCGTCTTGCCAGGGGGACACCGTGGGCCAAGGGGAGCTATCAGGTCGAGATCTTCCTCGATGGGGTGTCGCAGGGCCTCAAGCCGATCGACATCGAATAGCGACGCCTCGGCGTCGCTCAGCGAAGCCGATGCGCCAGCAACCAGTCCAGCACCGCGGGGATGAGGGGCCCGACCAGTTGCGTGTGTCCCTCCCCGGGCAGTGTCGCATAGTCCACCGAGTCGCCGCGGCCGGTTGCCGCTGCAGCCGCGGCTTCCGCGCGCGCAGGCGGGGCGATCGGGTCGAGCGCCCCGGTCCGGCCGAAGAGGGGCGGGACCCGCGCGGTCGTCGGGCTGCCGGCGCCACAGGCCATCGCCAGGCAGGCGACGGCGGCGATCCGGTCACCTGCCTGTCGCGATCGCTGCGAGGCAACGGCGGCCCCCATCGAGTGCCCGAGGAGATACACCCGCGACGGGTCCACTGGGTGCAGGCGACCGACGACGGCAAGGAGCGAATCGAGCGCCCACGACTGGGTCGCGAAGCCCGTGCTGTTCGGCGTGGCCACGATCATCCCGCGACGGAGCGACTCGGCACGCAGGGCGCCGGCACCGTAGGCGGTGAAGAACATCCGCTCGTCGCCCCCGGCCCCGTGAAGTGCGATCAGGAACGGGGAAGGTGCCGCCCCGGTCGGGATGGCGAGGAGGAAGGGCACGGAATCGGTCCCGCGCCGCAGCCAGCGCACCTCCGCCGTGGCGTTCGCGAGCGCTCGCTCCGCCGCCTCGGCGTGCCGCCCCAGCGCCTCGGGAGTGGCCAGCCCGCGGGAGACCGAATCGAGCATGGCACCTGCTGCCGCCCGCTGCCCCATGAAGAAACCGAGCGAGGCGCGGTCGAAGGCCTGGTTGAGCGCCGTGCGGGAGACCGCTCCCGGTGCCGCATCGCGCACGACGTATTCGAAACGGAGCAATGCCAGGGCAAGCGAGTCACGCGGCGTCTGCGCCGGCAGCGGGGTGGCGGCAAGCGCGGCGAGCGCGACGCGCACGAGGGCGCCCCGACCGATCATTCCGACGCCCGGGGTGGGGTCACGGGATGCACTGACGTGATCAACTGGGCCCGCAACGCGCCTGACGGACACTGCCCCACGGCGGCAATGATCGCGCTGGCGCTGGCAGCATTCGGATCAATCCAGCGCGTCCGTCGGACATCGAAGACTGCCGGAAGGGCCCGGAGACAGACGCCGGAATGCTGGCAGCGGTTCGCGTCGAAGGAGACACGAATGTCGCCGCTCTCATAGACCTGCAGTCGCGCGTCGCTCATGCACTGCTCCTGATCGGCTTGAATGGATGCCGGAAAGAAGCGCGGGAAGGGGAATGCCCGGCAAGGGGAGGCGGAATTAGCCGTCCATTTTCCGGTGGCGCGCGCCGTGGCTTGGCGGTAAACTGGCAACCATGAATCACCCCGCTCCCCTGCCCGCCCGTCGGACCATGATGCGTGCCGTCACCACGCGTGACCCGGCGTGGGACGGCCTCTTCATTGTCGCGGTGCGGACCACCGGGGTCGCCTGCCGACCCGTCTGCCCCTCGCGGCCGGCGCTGCCCGAGAATCGCGAGTTCTTCGCCACCCTCGCCGCCGCCGAGGCGGCCGGATACCGGGCCTGCCGTCGCTGCCACCCCGGACGGCCGGCCCCGCTGCCCACCTGGTGGGCCCGCCTCGGCGCCGCACTCGCCGCAGCCGGGGCGGCGCGACTCTCCGATCAGGCCCTCCAGCAGCTCGAGCTCGACCCCGTCGTGATTCGGCGCCATTTCCGGCGGACCCACGGGATGACATTCCACGCCTGGGCCCGGACGCAGCGCGTCGCCAAGGCGCAACACCGACTGCGTGAGGGTGCCATGCTCGACGAGGTGATTCTGACGTCCGGCTACGCCTCGCACAGCGGCTTCCGCGATGCCTTCACGCGCGTCGTCGGCTCACCTCCGGGCCGCGCGCGTGCCAGCGAGCCGATCGTGGCGACGACCTTCGACTCGCCCGTCGGTCCGCTCGTCGCCGCAGCCACGGATGCGGGCGTGATCCTCCTCGAGTTCGGCGATTTCGTCCGCGTCGAGGCGCAGGCCGCACGGCTGCGACGTCGCTTCCACGGCCCGCTGGTCGTCGGCGACCACCCACACCTGCGCCAACTCGGCGAGGAACTCACCGAGTACTTCGCCGGGACGCGGCGCGACTTCACCATCCCGCTGGTGGTCCGCGGCACCCCCTTCGAGGAGCGCGTCTGGGCCGCGCTGCAGCAGATCCCCTATGGGGTCACCTGCTCCTACGCCGGTGTTGCCGAGCGGATCGGCTCACCCAACGCCAGCCGCGCCGTCGGCAGCGCCAATGGCCGCAATCGACTCGCGATCGTGATTCCCTGCCACCGCGTGGTGAATGCCGACGGGAAGCTCGGTGGATACGGCGGCGGGTTGTGGCGGAAGCAGCGGTTGCTGGAGCTGGAAGCAGGATGATCGATCATCGATCATCGATCATCCAATATCCACCTCACGACAACCCCTCAATCCTCCCATCCGCCGCCACCCGCATCCCCTCGGCCGCCGGCACCTTCGACAGTCCCGGCATCGTCATGATGTCGCCGGTCTTGCAGACCACGAATCCCGCGCCGGCGGACCCCCAGACCTCGTTCACCGTGATGCGGAAGCCCGTCGGCGTACCGAGGCGTGTGGCGTCGTCGGTGAGCGAGTACTGGGTCTTCGCCATGCACACTGGCGTGTCGCCCATCCCGATCGATTCGAGGTAGTCAATCTGGCGCGCGGCGGCTGCAGTGAAGTCCACACCGTCGGCACCATAGACCTTCTGCGCAATCGTCTCGGCCTTGGTGCGGATCGGCAGGGCCGTGTCGTAGATCGGCGTGAAGTTCGCCGTCCCGCCATCCAGCAGCAGCTGCACCTCGCGTGCGAGCGCTTCGCCGCCGGCCCCGCCGCTCGCCCAGACATCACAGTAGGCGACCGGCACGCCAAGTCGTTCGGCATAGTCGGTGACCATGGCGATCTCGGCAGCGCTATCGGTCAGGTAGCGGTTGATCGCCACGACCACCGGCACTCCGAACTGCCTGACGTTGCCGACATGGTGCGCCAGATGCGGCAGGCCGCGCTCCAGCGCCTCGAGGTTCTCGACGTGCAGTGCCGTCTTCGGGACGCCGCCCTGCATCTTGAGCGAGCGGATCGTCGCGACCAGCACCGCGGCTTCCGGCTTGAGCCCGCCGATGCGGCACTTGATGTCGAAGAACTTCTCGGCGCCGAGGTCCGAGCCGAAGCCTGCCTCAGTGACGACGACGTCGCCGAGCGCCAGTGCCGCGCGGGTTGCCACGAGGCTGTTGCAGCCGTGCGCGATGTTGCCGAAGGGGCCGGCGTGCACCAGCGCGGGGCCACCCTCGAGGGTCTGCACCAGATTCGGACGCATCGCATCCTTGAGCAGCAGCGTCATCGCACCGGTCGCTTTGAGATCGCGCGCGCGGACCGGCGTGCGGGCCGCACCAGCTGTCGCGCCGACGATGATCCGCCCCAGTCGTTCCTGCAGGTCCTCGAGCCCGCTCGACAGTGCCACGATCGCCATGATCTCGCTCGCCGGGATGATCACCCAGCGCTCCTCGCGCACCACGCCCTCCGCAGGGCCACCGAGACCGATGATCGCCCGGCGCAGCGCCCGATCGTTCATGTCGATGGTACGGGGCCAGGTGATCCGCCGCGGGTCGAGTCCGGTGGGATTCCCCTGCTGCAGCGAGTTGTCCATCATCGCGGACAGCAGCGCGTGCGCACTCGAGATGGCGTGGAAGTCGCCGGTGAAGTGGAGGTTGATGTCCTCCATGGGCAGCACCTGCGAATAGCCGCCACCCGCCGCCCCACCCTTCACCCCGAACACCGGGCCGAGGCTTGGCTCGCGGATGGCGAGCACGGCGTTGGTGCCCAGACGCCGGAAGGCCTGGGCGAGGCCGACGCTGACCGTGCTCTTCCCTTCACCGCTGGGCGTCGGCGAGATCGCCGTTACCAGCACCAGCTTGCCGCGCGCCGGGCGACTGGCGAGCTCCAGCGGGAGTTTCGCCTTGTACTTGCCATACTGATCGATGTCATCGGGGGACAGACCGAGGTCGGCCGCGACGGCGGTGATGGGACGAAGGGTGGCGCTCTGGGCGATCTCGATGTCGGACGGCACGACCTGGGAGGTCACAGGAGTTCTCTCGGTGGCGTGGGATTGGGATAAGTCTCCGCGCCTTCGTCCTCGGCGCGGGGATGGAGACAGGCAAAGTCCTTCTCGATCAAGAGCTGACATGATCCACGCGGGGTAGCCTGGATGGCCTCGATGGACACCGCCACGCTGCCGGCCCACGCGGCGGCTTCGGTCCGCGGGACCACAACTTCCAGACAGCCATCGACGAATCGCGCCGTGACGTCGCCGCCCTCGGCGATGACCAGCGCATAGCGCAGCGCGCTTCCGTCGGGAAGTCCGGTTCGTACTTCGAGCCGCTCGCCGCGACCCACGGCGTCGACCTCCGGGCGCGTGAGCCGGAGACGCACGGCGGAATCGCGCAGCCGCAACTTCATGGCGCCACCGTGAGCGTCGTCAACAATCGGTCGGCCCGTTGCAGGTCGGCCGCGGTATTGATGTTGAGGAAGGACGCCGCAGCGTCGGCGCAGTCGACCAGCACGGCGCCGAGCGTCGCGGTCCACCCGCGGACCGATCGTCCGCCATGCACGAGGTAGCGACGAAGCGAATCACGGAGGGCGACGGGCAACAGGAGGAAGAGTGGCTGCGGTCGCTCCCCGTCGTGCGGCAGCGCGACGTCGGCTGACGCGGGGCGGAGCGCGTGCCCCAGCCGGGCGACCAACGTCGGATCCAGCAATGGAGCATCGCCCGGGCAGCAGAAGGCGTAGTGCGTCGATACGCGGTCCAGGGCGGAGAGCAGGCCACCG
>JBBRGR010000015.1:0-11247 GCA_038223815.1 Gemmatimonadales bacterium | reverse complement strand
CTGGTCGGATCCGGCCGCGGCGATCCGCGCCGGTACCGTCAACCGGTCCTTCAGGTAGGCGGCGTCCTCGATCGTGATGCGGGGATTCCGCTGCCACTGCCGCCACGACTCGCCGTCATTGTTGCCGGTCTGGATGTTCGGCCGATTGCGCACCTGGAAGGTGTTCACGCCGATCAGCGCGCCGGCGAACTTCTCCGTCATGTAGACGTTCATCCCCTGCACGATCGAGACGACCGCGATCAGGAAGGTGACGCCGATCAGCACCCCGACCAGCGAGAAGAAGCTCTTCAGCTTCTGCGCGCGGATCGAGTCCCAGGCGAGCCGGACCGCCTCGAAGAAGGGCATCTCAGGCCGCGGCTTCGGTGCGGGGATGCGCGTTGCGGCGGTCGCTGTCGACCTTGCCGTCGCGCAGCACCACCACCCGGTGGGCATGCTCGGCAATATCAGGCTCGTGCGTCACCAGGATCACGGTCTGTCCCTGGGCATGCAGTGCGCCGAAGACGCGCATGATCTCGATGCTCGTGGCCGAGTCGAGGTTGCCCGTCGGCTCGTCGGCGAGGAGGATCGACGGTTCGTTCACCAAGGCGCGCGCGATGGCAACACGCTGCCGCTGGCCACCCGAGAGTTCGTTCGGGCGGTGATCCATCCGGTTGCCCAGGCCCACGCGCTCGAGTGCTGCCTCGGCACGGCGCTTCCGCTCGCGGGTCGAGACGCCGGCATAGACCAGCGGAAGCTCGACGTTGGCGAGTGCGGTAGCGCGCGGCAACAGATTGAAGGTCTGGAAGACGAAGCCGATCTCGCGATTGCGCACGCGCGCGAGATCGTCGTCCGCCATGGTCGACACTTCCTGCCCATTCAGCCAGTACTGCCCGCCCGAGGGGGTGTCGAGACAGCCGAGCATGTTCATCATCGTGGACTTGCCCGAGCCGGACGGCCCCATGATCGCCACATACTCGTTGCGCGCGATGTCGAGGTCCACGCCGCGGAGCGCGAGGACCTTCTCGCTCCCCATGACGTACTCGCGGGTGATCCCGGTCAGGCGGATGATGGGGTCGCTCACTTCTTCACCGCCACCGGGCCACCGACCGTCGCCTTGACCTTGGACGAGTCCTTCAGGTCGCGGATCGCCTGGTAGCTGCCGGCGACAATCGTCTCCCCGACCTTGAGGCCGGTGAGCACCTCGAAGTGTTCGTCGCCCGCGATGCCGACCTTGACGGGGCGGAAGCGCGCGATCCCGTTCTCGACGACGAAGACGCCCTCACGATCCTTCGGTTTCTTGCCGGCGGCAGTGTCGCTGGTCGCGGTGAGCGGTGCCCCGGCCGCGGCGGAGGCGTCGGTCCCGGGCGTGCTGTCGGGCCGCGTGGTCAGGGCAATGATCGGGATCGACAGCCCGCCCTTGCGCACATCCGTGACGATCCGCGCGGTCATGCTCAGGTCGGGGCGGACGTCGGCAGGCGGATTGGTGAGGGTGACTTCGACCTCGAAGTCGACGGCACGGTCCGCGGAGGCCCCTCCCGCGGCGGCGGTCGCGGCACTGTTGGCGACCTTGGTCACCCGACCGACGAAGGTCGTGTCCGGGAAGGCGTCAATCGCCACCGAAACGGAATCGCCCAGTTCGAGCCGGACGACATCCGTCTCGTCGACCTTCACGAGCGCCTGGATCACCGAGAGATCGGCGATGCGCATCAGGAGGCCGACGTCGCGCGAGAAGGCACCTGTCTGCGCGACTTCCCCTTCTTCGACGGCGAGGCGGACCACGCGTCCGGCGATCGGCGAGTAGAGCCGCGTCCGCGCGAGGTTGTCCTGCGCCTCCTTGAGCGAGGCCTGGATCTGCTGCACCTGCGCCTGACTCGACTTGAGCAGCGCGTTCGCCACATCCGCGGCCTGTTGCGACTGCTCGAGCACTTCATCGGAGATCGCGCCGGCGTTGGTGCGCTTCAGTTCGCGGTTCCGGTCGAGAGCCCGCACGGCCTGGTCACGATTGATCCGGGCCTGAAGGAGCTGGGCCTCGCCCGACGTGAGCGATGCCGTGGCACGGTCCACCGCTCCCTTGAACTGGACCTGGTCGAGTTCCACCAGGAGCTGCCCCTTGGTGACGACGTCGCCTTCCTTCACCGTGATCCGGAGGATCCGGGCGGTCACTTCCGACGAGACATCCACCTGGCTCTTCGCCTCGATCTTGCCGCTGGCGGTCACGGCCGACACGAGGTCACGCGTGGCCACGTTCTCCAGGCGGACTTCCACCGGCTTGTCGCTGCCGCCACGGACTTTCATGGCGACGACGCCGACGAGGATGACCGCGGCGAGCGCGAGACCGATCTTGACTCCACGAGACATGGGCTGTGTCCTCTGCGTCAGCGAAGGGGGCGACCGACCGCGGCTTCGAGCGCCACGACGGCCTGATGGTAGTCATACACGGCCGTGACGTAGTCCGCCTCAGCCTGGGTCACTGCATTCTGGGCATCGGCCAACTCGAGGGCGTTACCCTGGCCGATGCGGTACCGGTCCTGCGCCAGCTGAATCTGCTCGCGAGCGAGCGTGCGATTCACGTCCTGGATGCGCGCCGCCTCGAACGCCGTGCGCACGCTGCCAAGCCGTGCCTGGATCGTGCCGGAGACATCCAGGCGACGGGCCCGGACGGCCTCGCGCGCGTCATCCTCGGCGGCGCGAGCCTGGGAGACATTCTGCGCCCGCGCGAACCCATCCCAGAGCGGCAGCGAGACGCCGGCGGAGATGGACCACGGCTGGGTCGTGTAGGAGAAAGGCCAGCCGCTGTTGCGATTGCGAATTCCCTGCGTAATGTCGGCCTGCAGCGCGGTGCCGGTGGCATCGAGCCCCGCGAAGCTGCTGCAGTCCGGAATGATCCCGCCATTCGGCGCCGGATGCGGCGTCGTGAGTCGTGAGAGGATGCCGTTCTGGAAGGTGCAATTCGCGGCGCTCCCTTGGGCACCTGCGAGGGCACTCGCCAACTGCGGATTGACGTCCGTGAACTGCTGCGTGAAGCCACTGATGCCGGTGTTGATGGAGAACGAGGGCAGATAGGCCGCCTTCGCCGAGCGCACGCCATAGCGTGCCGAGAGCGCTTGGGCATCTGCGGCACGCAGCGTGGGGTTCTCGGTGCCCGCGGCCTGCAGCAGGGCCTCCAGCGCGTACGTTGGCTCGCTGAGCGGGAACAACTCGGTCAGGCGGATGGAGTCCACACCCTCACCGGCCGGCAACCCCAGCCGACGGAGCAGCTCGATCTTCGCCTCGGTGCTCGCCTGACGAGCCCGCAGCAATGTCACCTCGGAGCGTCCGCGCGTCACCTCGGCTTGGCGGACATCGAGCAGGTTCGCCTGGCCGACGTTCTGACGGGCCTGCGCGAGGGACAGGAACTCATCGTTCCGGGCAAGTTGCTGCCGTGCCACCTCGATCTGGGCCTCCGCGCGGAGGGCGGCGAGGTACTGTGTTGTCACGTCGGCAGTGAGAGAAACACCTGCGCCAGTGATATTCTCCTCCACCACCTGCTGCTGTGCCTTCTGCTGGCCGGGGGCGAGCAGCTCCCGCATCGACAGCGTCAGGGACGCCGAGATGTTGTAATTGGAGGCGATCGTCGGGGAGCCCTGCGAGAAGACCTGGTTGGCGAAGGTCTGCCGCCCGGCACGACTGTAACTGAGGCCGCTGCTGGAGTTGAGGCTCGGGAAGAGGGCCCCGTAGGCGGCCCGTACCGCCGCCGCCGCCGGATCGGCATCATTCAGGACCTGCCGGTAGCTCGGGCTGTTCCGCCGGGCGAGGGAGAGCGCCTCCCCGAGGGACAGTTGCTGCGGCATCGGGGGACCCGCTTGGGACGCCACGGGAGCGGCACCAGCGGCTGCCAGGAGGAACAAAACGCTGCCGACCACACGACTCGACATGGGCCATCCTTCAGAAGAAAGAGAAGACTGATATGGCCTTGTACGCGGAAGCACCGTCGAAGTTTCAAGGTGCTACATCACCGCCGCCACTGACCCAGTGGCTGCTGACCGGGGCCGTAGTCGCCCTCGCCGGGGAAACCGCGCGGGAGGCTAGTTGGTTGCTCGCTGTGATGACAGCCCTCGGCGGCCTGCTGGTTGGCGGCTACCTGCTCCGGGTCGGTGGCGCCGCGGTGCGCGCCTCGGCCTTTGGGCTGCTCCTGCTGGCGAGCGTGGCCGCTGTGGTGGGGGGACGGCTGGCGCGGGTGGCCCTCGCACCGGATCAGATGGCGGCCGAGGCGGTGGCCGACGCGGTGGCCACTCGCAATCGACTCCTTGATGCGGCCCTGGCATCCGCCACGCGTGCCGCTGACAACGGCCTCCAGCGGGTCGCCGCGAATCAAACGGGCGGCACGCTCGGCGACCTCGTCCTCGACGGTCCCCTCGAACGGGCCATTACGGTCCTCAGTGGGGATTCGATCCTCGCGGTGGCCGGGCCGCACCGCGTCGCACCGGTCCCGCGCGACCACGCGGTCACGTTGGTGACCACCCCGTTCGTGCAACTCGCGTTGGTGACGCGGCATCGTGGCGCGCGCGAAGCCCAAGTCACCCTCCTGCTGGATGCCGCGTCCGGGGTCCCCATGGCGGGCACATCCCTCGCCCGCTCGGCGGGTGGGTGGCAGCGAGTGACCTGGGAATGGGCCGCTCCGCAACGCGAGACCAGCTACCCGAACGTGGCGGAGGCGGTCGCCGGGATGCGCACCGCGATGACCCCGATTGCCCCGACGCCCGATCTCCTGCAGGCGAGGGAGGGGAGCCTCGCCAAGCGCCTCCTCGCAGGGGCGATGTCGATCGTCGCGCTGTTGACCTTGATCGGGGGCGCGCCCGCCGGCGTCCGGGCCGGCGCGATCCTCGTCCCGCTCTGGGCCGTGATGCGTGCGGGCGTCGCGCCAACGCTCCTCGGCGCCTCCGCCGTCGCGGCGATGCTGGTCGCCGTCGCGCTGCTCCTCCTTGCCGTGCTGTTGTGGCGTCGCCCCCTGCGACGGAGTCCGATCGGCTTGCTTGCGGCGGTGCTGCTGCTGGCGACGGCGCCGCCCCTCGTCGCGCTGCTGGGCCGTCGCCTCGTTCCGCTGACCGACTCGACGAGCATTGTCGCCTGGTTCTGGTGGCAGGTGGTGCTCGCGCTCGCGACCGCGTCATTCCTCGCCGTCGCCTCGGCCCCGCTCCGCACGCCAACCGATGCGGAGGCTTCCTCGCGGTGGGGCTTCGCAGCCGCGTTCGCCGCGGTGCTGATCGGGGTGATCGGGATCGTCGCATGGGAGCCGAGGGAGTGGGCGCTCTGGTACGCGCCACTCTGGTTGATTCCGCTCGCCGCCTTCCTGCCCGTGACCACACCACGAGCCCGACTCGCCGCCATTGCGACGACCGCAGGGATTCTGGCCGCCTTGGCGACATGGGGCGCATCGCTGGAGCAGCGGATGACGTTGGCGACGCAGGACGTCGCGCGTCTCGGCGAACCGGCGGACAGCGTCAGCCAAGGCGAACTCGAGGCGCTCGATGCCTTTGGGCAGCGACTGCTCCGGCTTCGCCCGACCACACTCGACCGACTCCTCGTCGCCTGGCTGGATTCGCCGCTCGAACAGCTCGGCGTGCCGACGCACCTCGCCCTCTGGGACAGCGATGGCCTGCCACCACGCGATCAGGTCGCCCTCGATGCCCTCGATGTGGTCTGGGCCGACCTCGACTCGCTGGTGCGCCAGGGCGGCAGTACATCACGCCGGATCACGCTGCTGCGTGGCGCCGGGCGCCACGAGGTGCTCGTGGTGCCGCTCGCGGAGGATACCATTGCCACGGTGACCATCGGGCCGCGCTCGCGTCTGGTGCCGCCGACGCGCTTCGGGCGGCTCATTGGCTGGCGCGCGCCGCGTGATCCGCCCTACCAGATGAGCCTCGTCCCCCCGAGTGTGACGGTGCACGATACCGGCTTCGTGCGGCGAGGCCGTGAGGTCACCGCGCGGCGCACCTTTCGCATCGGCAGTGGCGAGCGTTCGGTGCGGCTCGCGATCGAGATGTCGCGTCCGCGCCCCTTCGCGGTGCGCGCCGCGCTCGTCGTGCTGCTGGATGTGGTGCTCATTCTTGGCACTTGGCGTCTGCTGCAGTGGTTGCTCGCGGCGACGCCCTGGCGACCACAGCCCGTCTTCCGGCGATCCTACCGCCGCACTGTGGCGACCGCGCTCGCGGCATTCTTCATCGTGCCCGCTTTGCTCTTCACGCTCTGGTCGGTGCTCCGGCTTCGCAATGATGCGGCCCGACAGCGTGGTGACGAGGTGACCCGCACGCTGCGCGACGTGGCCGTTGCCGGGGGCTTCGCCATCGCCGATGCACCAGCGCCGGACCTCGAGGCACTGCGTCGTCTGGCCGATCGCGAGGACACCGAGCTCGCCATCTACCGCCACGGGCGACTCATCGCCGCCTCGTTCCCGCTGCTCACGGACCTCGGGCTGATCGCGCCCGCACTCGACCCAGGCGTCCGCCCCACCGGCGGGACCGATGTGCGCGCGGTCCCGGTGCCACTGCCGGGTGCCGGGCTGCGCCTCGGCGTGGAACAGGCTGCGAATGATTCCACGCTGATTGCCGCCGCCTTGCCGGGAAGCGAGGCCGATCTCGCCAATGAGCAGATCGATCTGCTCCTGCTGTTGTTGCTGACGTCGCTCACGGGGGCACTCGCGGCGGTGGCCGTGGCCGGGCTGGTGGCCCGCGCCCTGGGGCAGCCGATCGAGTTGCTGCGTCGCACGGCGCTGGCCATCGGTCGGCGCGAGCCCCTCCCGCCGGCACGCGACATTCCGGCGGAGTTCGGCCCGGTCTTTGGTGCCATCACGCAGATGCAGACCGACCTGCAGACGAGCGAGGCGGAGCTCGAGGCAGGGCGAGCGCGGACCGCGGCGATTCTCAGTACGGTGGCCACGGGGGTGATCGGTGTGGACGCGCAGGGATTGGTGATTCACGCGAACCCGCGCGCGGCCGAACTGCTGGGGCGGCGGGTCGATGTGGGGGCGCCGCTGCTCGGGCAGCTGCCACCCCAGTGGAGTGGCCTTGAGCCAGGGGTGCAGCGTTTACTGGGTCCAACCACCCGCGACGCCGAGAGCCGGGAGGTCGAGGTGGAGGAACAGCAATTCGCGGTCACGCTCGCGCCGCTCGGCGACGGCGGCCTCGTCCTGGCACTCACGGACATCACGGCCGCGTCGCGTGCTGCGCGGATCGTGGCCTGGGGCGAGATGGCGAGGCAGGTCGCCCATGAAATCAAGAATCCGCTCACCCCGATGCGCCTCGGGCTGCAGCATCTGCGGCGGGTGCGCGCGGATGGCGGGGCCGGGTTGCCGGAGTTGGTGGATCAGACGGCCGAGCGTCTGCTCGGCGAGATCGATCGGCTCGACCGGATCGCGCGCTCCTTTGCGCGCTACGGCGCGCCTCCGGAAGCGGCCGCACCACTCGAAGTGGTTGATCTGGCGGTCGTGGCCGGGGACGTGGTCGCGCTCTATACCTTGGGGAACCGCGTGGCAACGGTCGATGTCGAGGTGGAGCCCCCCGGGGAGTGGCGTGTCGCCGCCAGGCGCGAGGAACTGCTGCAGGTGCTCCTCAATCTCGTCGACAATGCGCTCGGCGCCGGCGCGACGCGCATCCATGTCCGCATTGGCAAGGGGACGGTGGCCGTGGTCGATGACGGCAGCGGGATTCCACCAGACCAACTCAGCCGACTCTTCGACCCGACCTTCTCGACCACCACCAGTGGGACGGGGCTTGGTCTCGCGATCGTCCGCCGGCTGGTCGAGGGATGGGGCGCGACGATCAGGGTGGAGAGCACGCCTGGCGAGGGAAGCCAGTTCCGCATCGCCTTTCTTCCGGCCTCTACGACGGGCTCCTGAATGTCTCCTGGCATCGCGATCGCGCTTGGTCTGCTGCTGCTCGTCGTGGGGGGCGATGCGCTCGTGCGTGGCGCCACCCTGCTCGCTCGCCGACTCGGCGTCTCCCCCGCCGTGATCGGGCTGACGGTGGTGGCGATCGGAACCTCGGTCCCGGAGCTGGTCGTGGCCGTGCTGGCGGCACTGCGAGGCGCATCGGATCTCGCAGTCGGCAACGTCATCGGCTCCAATCTCTTCAACCTCTCTGGGGCGCTTGGCATTGCGGCGCTGGTCTCTCCGCTCTCGGTGCGTGGCGAAGCGATCCGGCTTGAATGGCCGGTACTTTTTCTCGGCACACTGCTCTCGCTCGCCTTTCTCCGCGATGCCGAGCTTGACCGGGTTGAGGCCGGGGTCATGCTCGCGGGGTTGGTGGCCTTTGTCTCGTGGACTGTCCTGATCGCTCGGAAGAACCTCACGCCCATCGAGCAGGTAGAGCTCCGCGATGTGGTGGTCGAGCGCGAGGGCTTCCTCACCAAGCACCCCAGCGCGGCGGCAATCGGGATGGTGGTGCTCGGGGTCGGGGGGCTGGTGCTTGGAGGGCAGTGGGTGGTCGATGGCAGCGTGGAGCTGGCTGTCAAGATCGGGATGAGTGACCGGATCATCGGCCTCACTATCGTCGCGGTGGGGACCGGCCTCCCGGAACTGGTCACGTCGGTCGTGGCCGCGGCCCGCCGGGAGTCGGATATTGCCGTCGCCAACATGATCGGCTCCTGCATCTTCAACCTGCTCGGCATCCTCGGAGGGACGGCCCTCATCCACCCGATCCGCTTCGATCCCTCCCTTGCCGGGGCTGACCTGTACTGGCTCGTGGCGATCACCCTCGGGATCTGGCCGATTCTCCATACCGGACGCCGGATCTCGCGCCTGGAAGGGGGGCTGCTGGCTGGCGGGTATGTGGCCTATCTGCTCTTTCTCCTCCGGTAGGGGCCTCAACCGGCACCCGGCCAGGGGCGTATCACCCCTGAACCCTTGGACCCCGATTCCCGGACCGTCCCGCGGGCGAACCGATGCAACCCGGAGTAGCACACTATGAAGTCCCGTCTCGCACTGGTGGCAATCATGGTTTTGGCGACGGCCCCGCTGGCGGCGCAGGGTGGTGGTGGGCGTGGCATGGGTGGCGGCCGCGGGATGAACATCGAGGCGATGACGGCCCTCTACATGCTGACCCCCGAGCAGGTCACCAAGGCCGACGTACTCCTCAAGGCATATCAGGCGCAGGTCATGCCGCTCCAGCAGTACATGATGGCGCAGCGGCAGGCACAGGCCGAGGTCAACGCCGACTCGATGAAGAAGTCGATCGATGCGCGCAACACGTTCAACGCCGATTTCAAGACGTTGCTTGTTGGGGACCAGGTGAAGAAGTTCGACTCGGTCCAGGCTGCCGCCGCCGCACGCATGGGTGGGCGCGGACCGGGCGGCCTCTAATCCGCCCCCTGCTTCTTGCAGGATTGCTCCTCGTCGCGTGTGGTGGCGTCAAAGACGCCACCCCGCCAGGCGAGGAGTCTGCGTTGGAGGGCACCGCCCCGGTCTCCTCGGCGATGATTGCCGAGGGTGACACTGCGACGGTCCTCGCGATGTTCCGGCTCACGATGACCGAGATCGACGCGGCCCTGGAGACGATGGAGCGTCGGGATACCATTCTTGGCGCCGAGCCCGATCAGGAACCGCGTCGGGTCTCGGTCTGGCTCCGCGACGGGGTTCCGCGCAAGCTGCTGGTCAGTGAGCCGAACGAGTCCGGGCAGATGACGGTGGAGTCGGCCTACTGGTTCGTGAATGGCGAATTGCGGGCGGTCATGCAACCGTTCGCCGGTTTCTTCCTCGAAGCGGATCGTATCCTCCTCTGGACCGACGAGGCGCTCGAGCCGATGACCGACGTCCTGCCCCAGGCGCGGATGGATCGCGAGCTTGCGCTCGTGGCTGAGGTGGAACGGCGACTCGCCTCCTTCGGGCTGACGCTGCAGTAGGGCGTGCACCCTGCGATCAATGTGCCCCACGCTGCATCAGATCGATGCGCGTGGGGCGTGTTGCGTGGGCGAAACTCAGGCATCTTCTGCCATGAGGCGCCTCTGCTCGCCCGCATCCGATCTGCCACGGTTCTTGGAGTTGACGCCCTCGCCGTCGACGTCGAGGTGGATATCACCAACGGCCTGCCATCCTTCACGACGGTCGGCCTCCCGCTCGGTGCGGTCAAGGAAGGGCGGGAGCGAGTCGCTGCCGCGCTCGGCAATGCCGGGTACCAACTCCCGCTCCGCCGCATCACGGTCAATCTCGCGCCGGCGGACGTACCGAAGCGTGGCAGCGCGCTCGACCTCGCCATCGCGGTGGGCATTCTTGCCGCGAGCGGACAGCTGATCGAGGATCGCCTCGCAGGTACACTCTTCCTGGGAGAACTCGGGCTGGAGGGAGATCTGCGACCAGTGCGCGGCGCGCTGCCGATCGCGCTCGCGGCCCACGCGATGGGATGCACCGAGCTGATCCTTCCTGCGGCGAATGTCGCGGAGGCCGCGGTGGTGGATGGCGTGACGGTACGCGGCGCCGCGACGCTCACGGAGGTGTGCCGCCACCTTGGCGGGGAAATCACCTTGGAGCCGGTGCGCACCGACACGGTGGCGCTGATGGCGAGTGCACCGGCCTGCGATATGGACTTCGCCGACGTGAAGGCCCAGGCCGCCGCAAAGCGCGCCCTGGAGGTGGCAGCGGCGGGTGCGCACAACATTCTGATGATTGGTCCGCCCGGGGCAGGGAAGACGATGCTCGCGCGTCGGCTGCCGAGCATTCTGCCGTCGCTGACGTTGGCGGAGGCGCTGGATGTCACGCGCATTCACTCGGTGGCCGGGTTGCTGCCGCTCGGTGAGGCACTGCTGACCCAGCGCCCGTTCCGCGCGCCGCATCATACGATCTCGTATGCGGGGCTGATTGGAGGTGGGGCAATTCCGCGGCCGGGCGAGGTGTCGCTCGCGCACCACGGGGTCTTGTTTCTGGATGAGGTCGCGGAGCTGTCGTCGAATGTGCTCGAGGTGCTGCGGCAGCCGCTGGAGGATGGGCACGTCACCATCTCGCGCGCCGCGATGACGCTCGGCTATCCGGCGCGCTTTCTTTTCGTCGCCGCGATGAACCCCTGCCCGTGCGGCTACGCCGGCGATCCGCTGCGGCAGTGTCATTGCCCGCCCCTCACGGTGCAGAAGTATCTGGCGCGCATCTCGGGGCCGCTGCTCGATCGGATGGACATCCACCTCAGTGTGCCGCCGGTGGCGTATGACGACCTGGCGGCGCGTGGCAGCGCCGAGTCGAGCGCGACGGTGCGTGCGCGGGTGGAGGCGGCGCGGGATCGGCAGCGGGAACGCTTCAAGCGGAGCAAG
>JBBRGR010000014.1:0-11737 GCA_038223815.1 Gemmatimonadales bacterium | reverse complement strand
AGGAATCCAGCGCAAGCGGCAAGGAACCGATGATCGATCATCGAGGATCGATCATCGATTGCCCCGTTTCAGGTCACGCGTACGTATCCATCTGCGCCCGCTGCAACGTCCCCGAGAAGTCCACGTAGCAGACCTTCGTTTCGGAGTAGAACTCGAACACTTCCCAGCCCCCTTCACGGTGGCCGTTGCCGGTCTGCTTCACGCCGCCGAAGGGAAGGTGCGCCTCGGCGCCGATGGTCGGCGCGTTGACGTACGTGATCCCGTTCTGAAGATCTTCGAGGGCGCGGAAGGCCCGGTTCACATCACGCGTGTAGATCGACGACGAAAGGCCGTACTTGACCTCGTTGTTGACCCGGACAGCATCCTCGTAGGACCCGACCTTGATCACACTGAGGACGGGGCCGAAGATCTCTTCCATCGCCAGGCGCGAACGCGAGCGGACATTGGTGAAGACGGTTGGCTTGTAGAACCAGCCGTCCGCCAGCCGCGGCGAGCGCGGCCGCACCCCTCCGCACGCCAGTTCGGCGCCCTGCGCCTTCCCGATCTCGACGTAGCGCTCGACCGTGTCGCGCGCTGCCTCGTGGATCAGTGGCCCGACCTGGCTCTTCACGTGGCGGCCATCGCCCAGGACCAGCTTCTCGGCAGCCTCCACGAGGCGCGCCACGAAGCGGTCATGCACCTTGCGGTGGATGATCAGCCGCGACGTCGCGGTGCAGCGCTGTCCGGTGGTCCCGAACGCGCCCCAGAGGACACCTTCGAGCGCCAGATCGAGGTCGGCGTCCTCCATGACGATCTGGGCGTTCTTGCCGCCCATTTCGAGGGACAAGCGCTTGTGCATCCGGCCGCAGATCTCGCCGATCTTCGAGCCGGTATCCGTCGAGCCGGTGAAGGAGATGACCGGGACCTCGGGATGGTCCACCAGCGCCGCCCCGGCCGCGCCGCCGCCGTGCACCAGCTGGATCACCTCGGGTGGCAGCCCGGCCTCGAGCAGCGCCTCGACGAGGAGGTGCGAGGAATGGGGCACATCCTCCGAGGCCTTCAGGATCACGCTGTTCCCGCAGAGCAGTGCCGGGAACATCTTCCACGTGGGGATCGCCATCGGAAAGTTGAACGGGGTGATCAGCCCCGCCACCCCGATCGGACGGCGCACGCTCATCGCCCACTTGTGGCGCAACTCGGAGGGCACGGTGTGCCCGAAGAGTCGGCGGCCTTCGGTGGCGGCGTAGTAGGCGGTGTCAATGCCTTCCTGCACGTCACCGCGCGTCTCGGCAAGCACCTTGCCCATCTCGCGCGTCATCGCATCGGCCAGTTCCTCTTTCCGATCAGTGAGGATATCGCCGAGGCGGCGCAACACGTCTCCCCGAAGCGGCGCCGGCGTGCGCGACCACTGCTCGAAGCCCCGCTTGGCCGAGGCGACGGCGTCGGCCACGTCCGCCGGGCCGGAATCGGGAAAACGACCGATGATGTCGTTCGTATCGGCCGGATTCCGGTTGACGAGGTAGCGACCGGTCTGGGGTGCGACCCACTTCCCCGCGATGAAATTCTTGAAAGTCTTTGCCATGGCTCGTCTGGTCAGGAGGGACAGGTCCAGGTGCGCGACTCGGATGCATAGCCGGTGCGCGGAAGCACCTCGACGGCCGCAAACGCGAGACCGGCGAGGAAGGTCAGCAGGCCGACGACATGCGCCAGCCCTCGGCGATGCGTCCACGCGCTCCGCATCGTCATCAGGCCGCACCCGGCCACGGCCGCCACACCCGCAAGGTAGCCATAGAGCCAGGCGCCGCACGCCGTGTTGTAGGGCCAGTACCAGAGCGCGACCGCGCCGAGGACGCCGAGGAGTGCCAGCAGCCAGACGCCAACGGTGTCGCGGCGACGCGCGGCGGGGGCGGCGACCGGCGCCGGCGCACGACTGGCGGGGGCGGGCGCCGCCGGCCCGGCGTCCCGACGCGCAGGCACGCTTGGCGCCTGGCCCGCGGGGACCGGGGCAGCCGGCGTGCGATCGGACGCCATGAGCTTGTCGATCTCCGCCATCTCCTTGTCCCAATCGCGAGGTCCCGTCATCCGTGATCCTTGCCGAGGCCGAATTTCTCGAGCTTGTGGTAGAGGTTGGAGCGCGGCATGCCGAGCGAGCGCGCCGTCTCGGCGATGTTCCAGTTGTAGGCGTCGAGTCGCGCCTCGAGGAACGCGCGCTCGGCCATGTCCCGGAACTCCATGATCGTGGTCTGCTCGGTCGCCTGCTCCAGCACCGCGCCGGGGTCGGGCATGGGGCGCTCCACCGGGAGCACCATGTCGATGTCCTCCTCGGTGATCTCCGGGCCGCTGGAGAGGATCAGGAGTCGCTCCACGGCATTGCGCAGTTCGCGCACGTTCCCCGGCCAGCGGCGACGCTGCAGCCGACGCAATGCCGCACCTGCGAAGGGCTTCGGCGCCATCCCCGGACCCTCACCCAGCGCGGCGACAAAGTGCGACACCAGTGCCGGGATGTCGCCCGACCGCTGCCGCAGCGGCGGGACCTGGATCGGCATCACGTTCAGTCGGAAATAGAGGTCCTCACGGAAGCGTCCCGCGCGGATCTCTCCCGCAAGATCGCGATTGGTCGCCGCGATCACCCGCACATCCACCGGGATCGCCTTCGACGCGCCGACCCGCACGATCACGCCTTCCTGCAGGGCGCGCAGCATCTTTGCCTGCGCGTTCAGCGCGAGATCGCCGATCTCGTCGAGGAAGAGCGTGCCGCCGTTGGCCGCATCGAATTTGCCGGTCTGGTCACCTGTTGCCCCGGTGAAGGAGCCCTTCACGTGACCGAAGAGCTCGCTCTCCACCAGCTCGCTCGGAATCGCGGCGCAGTTGACCTCGACGAACGGCCCCTTCCTCCGCGCCGAGGCCTCGTGGATCGCCCGCGCCACCAGCTCCTTGCCGCTGCCGTTCTCCCCGGTGATCAGCACGCGGGCATTCGTCGGACCGACCCGCGCCACCAACTCACGGATCTTGTCGAGGCCCTCGCTTTTCCCCACCATGGCGAAACGGTCATCGGTGGCGCGTGCCAGCCCTTCGCGGAGCCGCAGATTCTCCCCGACCAGCCGCCGGTGCTCGAGAGCCCGCTGCACGGTCACGAGCAGGCGGTCGGAATCGAGTGGCTTTTCGAGAAAATCAAAGGCGCCCTGCTTCACGGCCTGGACCGCGTTGGCAACGGTCGCGTGGCCCGAGATCATCACCACGCGCACGTCGGGATCCTGCTGACGGAGTTGCGCGAGCGTATCGAGGCCGTCGATCCCCTGCATCTTCACATCGAGGAGGATCAGATCGGCCGGTCGGCCACGATGCACCGTCAGCGCCTCCCCGCCCGACGCCGCCGTGGCGACCTCGTACCCTTCGTAGCCGAGCACCTGCGTGAGGATATCGCGGATCGAACGCTCATCGTCCACCACCAGAATTCGCCCACTCATGGACCGGTCCCGTTGCGGTAGATGGCCACGCCTTCCGGGCGGACCCGGAATCCCGTCACGCCCGCGGGCATGGCAATTTCCAGGCGTCCGTCGCTCGGCTTCCCCGTCGCCTTGGCGATCGCCCGCGCGGTGAGGTCGCTCGGCACCGGGAGTCCACGGACCAGGATCCGCTCCGGCTTCCACTCGGCGACGCCCGGCCGCGCCGGGGTGATGGTCCCGGAGGCGATCACTTCCTCGTAGGGTTCGGGAGCCATCGGCAGCATCGCGAGCACGCGCGCAGGAAGCCGCGAGGAATTCACCATGGTGCGCACCCGAATCGAGCGGTCGCCAAGCTCGACCGAGATCGAATCGAGCGGATCCCGAGGGAGGAAGGCGGCACCGGCGGCGATGAGCGATGCCATTTCATCGGCGGAGAGGAGAATCGAGTCCTGCCGTGACCGGAGCAGGGAATCCACCTTCAGGAGGGCGGACGACTCGGCTGATGCGCTCGGGTGACCGGTTCGGCGCGCCTTCGCCAGCGGATCGACCACATCCCGTCCCCAACGCGTCAATTCGTCGCGATAGAGCCATCCGGCCCCGACGAGGAGGAGGATCACGACCGCGGAGACGAGACGACCAAGGCAACGCATGCGGGGAAACGTAATTCCGCCCCCCCTCTGCCGCGTTGCGGCGGGGACCATTAGCCTCAGGGATGGCTGAGAGCGACCCCCTCCAGATCTCCCCGGCGCTGGCGATCCCGCGCGACGAACTGCTCTTCCGCGCGTCGCGGAGCGGCGGCCCAGGGGGGCAGCACGTCAACACCTCGTCCACCCGGATCGAGGTGGTCTGGAATGTCCTCGAATCGCCCTCGCTCAGGGACGAGCACCGTGCCCGCCTGCTGCGACGCCTTGCCACCCGCCTTGACTCCCAGGGCCAGATCCGGATCGTCTCGCAGGCGGGGCGCTCCCAGCTCAAGAACCGCGAGGCCGCCGTGGAACGTCTCGTCGAGCTCGTCGCTGCCGCCCTCGTCGAGCCCAAGAAGCGCAAGGCCACCAAACCCACCAAGGCCTCCAAGGTGCGGCGCGTGGACGCCAAGAAGAAGCGCGGCGCCCTGAAAAAGGAGCGCCGCACCCGCGACCACGAGTAGCCGAGCACCCGGGCGGATCTCCGACGGAAGGGCGCAGCATGCTGCGCCCCGCTCGGCCCCCCGCCGATCCTACCGGAGCCGCACCGGACTCAAATCCTGATAGTCGAACGAGAAATCCGCCATCGGCGAGATCGCCTCCATCCGCATCCGCTCCGGCACGCCATCCCGCCCCACCACGAACGTCACGAAAGCGTCCGGGGCCACGCGATCGCGGAAGCGCGCAATCCAGGTATCGCCGCGGAAGTGTCGCAGGTCGGCGGCCATCCGCGGTGAATGCTGCCAGGTGAGTGCGAACCCGTCGCCCTGGTTGACCACCCGCACGTCACCGTACCAGGCATCGCGATAGGTCCCGGCCATCTGCTGGCGGGTGGCCGTCGGCTGAATCGTTTGGTCTCCTGCAGCCATCGCCTTCGCCACCACGGCATCGGCTTCCTTGATGACGCGTGTGCGCTGGGCGCGTGCCGCCGCCACCCAATCGAAGCCGGTGGAACCCAGCATCGCGTCGGCCAGCGTCCAGGAGAGTGCGCCGATGATCGGCTCCTGATTGTTGGTCAGCACGATGATGCCGAGGCGTTGCGCCGGGAAGAGCGTGACCTGCGTGACCATGCCGTTCAGTCCGCCGGTGTGCATCACCACCTTGTGGCCGCGAAACTGCCGCAACACGAAGCCGAGACCATAGCCGGTGTAGTCCGTCACCAAGGGCGGGAACTCGGGGGCCGGCGGATTGACCGGAATGGCGGTCTGCATGCCCCACAGCATCCGGGTGGTGGTTGGCTGCCAGAGCGGCGTGCGGCCAGCCACCCGGCCGGAATCGAGCTGCGCCGCCACCCACTTGGCGACATCCTGCACCGTGGACTGGATCGAGGCCGCGGCGGCGATGTTGTCGATCGAGTCGGGAATCACTTCCACCGGTTGCCCGGTGAACTCGTGATCGATGTGTGGTGCTGCGTCGTTGCCGTTGGCGCCGCGTTCCGCCAGCGTCGCCACGCTGCGCGTCATGCCCAGCGGTGTGAGGATGCGTCGGGTCACGAAGGCCGCCCACGACTCCCCGGTCACCGCCGGGATCAGTTCGCCGGCCACCGCGAACATGATGTTGTTGTACTCGTAGGTGCTGCGGAACGACGTCTTCGGTGGCAGGCCGCGGATCTTCCGGACAATGCTGTCGGCCGGGAGGTTGCTGAGCCAGGCCATCAGATCGCCGCCCCCGAGGCCGAGCCCGCTCTTGTGACTGAGCAGATCGCGGACGCGGATCTCGCGCGTCACGTACGGATCGTGGAGCTGGAGCCATGGCAGGTAGGTGATCACCCGTTCGTTCCAGTCGAGCTTCCCCTCTTCCACGAGCATGGCGAGCGCCGTCGTGGTGAACGCCTTGCTGTTCGAGGCGATCCCGAAGCGCGTATCGGGCGTGACGGCGACGTTCTCGCCCAGCTTCCGCACCCCGAAGCCTTTGGCATACACGAGCCGACCATCCTTCACGATGCCGATGGCGACCCCCGGCACGTGAAACTCGGCGCGTGCCTTCTCGACGGCCGCATCCACCGCGGCGGGCTTGAAGCTCGCGGGCAGTTGGGCGGCGGCAGACGATGCCCCCGCGACCAGCAGCGTCGACGCAAGCACCGCACGGCGCATCACTGCCCGGCTCCGAGGTCGTTCCAGTGGAGCAGCGCGTTGAAACCCAGCGAGTAGGTCCCCTGCGTCTGCCAGCGCCAGAAGGGGCGAATGGCGAACATCACCAGATGGCCCTTGCCAATCGACGCATCCACCAGCTGGGCACGATTGGCGAGCAGTTCGCCGTTCTGGAGGGTACCCGAGAGCAGCATCCGATCGGCCTTGGCAGGGAACGCGAGCACCACACGGGCGGTGGCGGTCGAATCGACCACCACGCCAGTGAGTGCCGGCGGCGCCCCACCGCGGCCGCCCGCACCACCGGCCCCACCCCGACCGCCTGCGCCTCGACCACCACCGGCCGGCGCCGAATCGGCCGGTGCATCAGGCGCGGCGGGCAGTGACCCGTAGGCAAGCCCGGTCGCGGCAGGATCCCAGCCGGAGAGCGTCAGCGGGAAGGCCATCGGCGTGATCGTGCCACCGCGCCCAGGCGCACCGGTAGGGCCGTCCACCAGCGTCGCCGGCGGGAGGTTGCCGACATTGAGGATCGGGCTCTGGTTGAAGTAGACCGGGACCTCGGCGTGTTCGTAGCCATAGGCCAGCGGCGATGTGCGGTCGGCGATGACGCCGCGCAGGATGGTGCCACGCGCGAAGAGTTGCGGCGCCGTCTCGACCTTGGCGGCCGGGAGCAGACCGTTGCTGATGAAGAGCGGTGCGGTATTCCCCTCGGTGATCAGCGTGCCGCCTTCACGGACAAAGTCGTAGAGCGCCTTCATGCCCTCGACGCCCAGACCGCCGCGGATGTCGCTGGTCGAATCGGGGTAGCCGATATTGGGAAACTCCGCGGTCCGCTGGTACGGCACCGGCTTGCCATCGGCCGCCACCGTGCCGCCAATGCCACTGCCGCCGTGCGGATAGACAATCACGTCGTACTTGGCGCGCAGGTTGCCGGCGCGCGCCATCGGCTCCCCGAAGTACTGGTACGGGACGCCATAGTGATCGAACGCCGCCCGCACCCATCCCTCATCCTGGGTGCGCGACCACGAATGGATGTAGCCGATGCGCGGCACATCGAGATCATGCATCGCCACTTTCGGCAGCGCGCCGGTCGCGACGCCCTCGAGGCCGAGCTCGCGCAGGATTGGATCGAGCTGGGCCCGGTTGGCCTTGGGGATCACAAACGCACCAGCCTCGAAGCGCCGGCCACCAACGGCAAAGGCCGCCTCGGCGGCACGCATCGGCACCGTGGCGAGCCGGAAGCGGAGCGACACCAGGGCGTTGTCACGAGTCGCGGGCACCACGACCACGCTGCCGGACCCGGCAATGCCGCCGGCCGCGCGCACGTCCGCCGTCACGGGTGCCATCGGACCGGCGAGCAGCGCGGCATCGCCCACCGGCGTGATCGTCATGTTGCGCATGAGCGGAAAGGTCCAGCCGGTGTCGTCGTAAGGCGACGGATTGGCCACCGGAAAGTTCTGCAGCGAGAAATACATGTCGGCCAGCGTGCGATACGGCTGGTCGCCGCGCACGATCCAGTCACCGGCCTTCACCGACACATGCCCGGCTGTGAACGGCGCCGTGGCGACGTGGAACTCCAGGCCCTGGCGACGGAGGTCGTTCACCGCCTCGGCGGCATTCGCCCTGGCGTGCTGCGTGGCCGGGACGACCCACCCCTTGATCGCGCCCGTCTTCCCCTTCTCCACGGCGCGCTTGTTCTTCAGCCAGTAGTTCTCGAGGAAGCCCTTCCGGTCGCGCGCCATCCGCGACAGCGAGAAGAGCACCCCCGACTGCTGGATGTTCACGTTGGCGCGCGGGCCCCAGTTGATCTGCGGGAGCGGCGGGTTCGGCCGGAACCATTCGCGCGAGGTGGTCGTCGCACCGGTGCGCTGCACATAGTTGTCAGGCCCATAGCTCTGCACTTCGTAGAAGCGGCCGATCGCGTTGTGCGTGTGGGCGATGAAGAACATGTAGTTCGGGGTCCAGCCATCATAGAAGCCGTAGGTCCAGACGCCCGGGACGCCACGCTTGGTCATCTCGAGCACGTCGCTCTTGGCCAGCAGCCACCACTCGTCCACGGTGATCGGATCCACGGCATCGTTGTAGGGGCCGGTTCCGGTCGAGGAGTAGAGATACGTGGCCGCCTCGTGCAGGTCGTGCAGCACCGTCGGCGTGTACTCGAGCAAGGTGCGGGTGGTGTGCTGGGTCAGTGCGAGATACTGCCCCATGCCGTCGCGGTTGTTGTCGTGCTGGACGTACTTCCCCCAGTACATGAGCGGCAGGGTGCCGTCGGTGCCGTGCTTCTTGTTGTAATAGTAGGTGTCGACCATCTTCTCGCGGCCATCGGTCTCGAGCACCGGCGTGATGAAGGTGATCACGTTCTCGCGGATGTCGCGGATGAACGGTGTCTCCTGCACCACCAGTCGGTAGGCGAGCTCCATCAGCGTCTCGGGGCCGCCGCGCTCCGGCGAATGCATCCCGCTGGTGAGCCAGTAGATCGGCTTGGCCGTGCCGAGGAGTTCCTGCGCACGCGCTTCGGAGGTGCGTCGGGGATCGGTCAGCTCGTTGAGCATCCCCTTGTAGCGATCGAGCTGTGCGAGGGTGGCGCTGTCGGCGATGGCGAGGACGACAATGTCACGCCCCTCCTCGGTCTTGCCGATGCTCCAGTACTTGGCGCGCGGCGAGGACGCGGCGATCGCGGCCAGATAGCGGTGGATGTCCTTGGCGTAGGTCAGCTCGCCCGGTGTGCCGACGATCCGGCCCAGGAACTTGAGCGGGGTCGGCACCGTACTGGAGGCCGGCAGATGGTCTACCAGCTCGGTCGAGATCCGCGCGTCGGTCAAGTACTCCTTGATCTTGGCGGTATACTCGACGTCGATGGCCTGCGGCGGCCCCTGCCCCTGGGCCGGCAGTGGGAGCACGGCTATGAGCGCCGCGGCGAGTGGGAGCACGGCCATGCGATTCGCCGCGAGGATAGAGCGCGACATCCTGCCTCCGTCGTCTGTGCTGGAAATGCCCGGGATTCCCGGGAGCACCAATGAATACGCCGGATGCCCCGCGCGCACCAGAGCAGGGCGGGCTTTGAGAACACCGGACAATGTCATCTCCACAATTGTGTGCGCGAGCAAGGCCCGGAAGCAGTGTCATCCTGAGCGTAGCCCCCGAAGCGGGCCAAGTCGACGGACCTGCGTCTTCGCCCCTGAAGAGGTCCTTCGACTCCGCAGCCCTTCAGGCTGCTCCGCTCAGGATGACAATGACCCACAGACTATGCGCGGGACGGCTATCACCGGTGACTAGGTGTACCGCCAAGGGTCCCACGGCCCCAGATTCAAGCCACTCCCCACTCCCGGATCCCCGAATGCGCCTTCGTCTCGCCGCCGGCCTGCTTCTCACCCCATGCATGGTACCGGCCCAAACGGTGGCCCGCCCCGACACCTCGGCGCTCCAGCGGCTCCTCGTTGCCGAAGATCACCGCGGCACCGGACGCGATGGCATCCAGCCGATCCTCTCCGCGCTGACCAGCCCTGACACGCTCCTGCGGCGCGTGGCCGCACGCAGTGCGGGTCGCCTGCAACGGCCGGCGCTTGGCCAGCGTCTCGTGGCACTCCTCGCCGACCCGATCCCCGCGGTCCGGCGCGAGGCCGCGAACGGGATCGCCCAGAGCGTGGTCCATCTGCCGCGCACGGTCACGCCAGGCGATGCGCCCCAGCTGACGGTGCGTGGTGCCAGTGACGCGCTCACTGCCGCACTCCGGACCGAGCCGCATCCCACCGTGATCGACGCCCTCGCGGCCTCCCTCGGGCGACTCCCGCATGGCGACTCGACGGCGGCGCGGTCCGCCGAGGCGGCCATCATCGCCCGCAGCAACGGCATACCGAGCCGCGAGATCATGCAGGGACTCTATCGGCTTGCGCAGGCGCGACGGCTCACCGGAGCGCTGACGCCTGCCACCGTGGCGATCGTCCGGCGTGCGGCCGTTGCCTCGACCGATCCCGCGGTGCGACGCATCGCCCTCAGCACGCTGACACTCACGGCGGCAATGGACTCCCTCACGGTGACCACGGCGCTGCGTGATCGTGATGACCAGGTCCGTCGTCTCGCGATCGAGGGGGTAATGGCGCTCGCGGTCGCGCAACGCGCCGAGGCGATCCGCCGCGCCGCGGCAGACCCGTCGCATGTAGTGCGGCTCGGTGCCGTTGTCGCCACCCGCCTCGGCACCCGGCAGGCCGACTGCAGCGTGCTCTTCGGACTCGCTGACGACGCCATGCCGATCGTCGCCCTCACGGCGCTGGATGCCCTCGGTGCCCCGTGCACCGACACGCCAGCCGCGGTCGCCGTCCTCGAGCGCCATCTCACGACGCCAGTCACCAACGGGCCGGTCGCCCATCGGTGGCACCCTGCCGCACGCGCGCTCAAGGCATTGGCTCGCGTGGACAGTGCGCGCGCTCGACTCCATCTCGCGCGATTCGTCTCGGCGACGGGATGGGGAGAGCGCATCGCCGCGGCCACCGCCGCCACCACCCTCGGCGATGTGCAGGCCCTCCGCATGCTCGCCGCCGACCGGGATCACAATGTGCAGGACGCGGCGATCGAGGGGCTGGCACGCCACGCCAAGCATGGCGCCGACCCGATCTATGTCGCCGCGCTCGCCTCGCCCGGTTACCAGGTGGTGCTGGCTGCGGCCACGGCACTGGAAGGCACCGCGCACGGCGATGCGCTCAACGCGGCATTTGAGTCGTTCCGACGCATTTCGGCGGAGCAACGCGAGACGTCCCGCGACCCGCGCATGATGCTGCTCCGCCGTATCGGCGAGCTTGGCGCCAGGGAGCATTCATCCCGCCTCCTGGGCTACGTCACCGACTTTGACACCACGGTGGCCAAGGCGGTAGCCGAGATCCTCTCGCACTGGCATGAGCGGCCCCTCACGGCACGACCGACGCCCCTCCCGATTCGGGCCGAACCGCTGGCGGCGACGCTGCGACAGGGCGAGGTGCGGCTGCTCGTGACGATGGCCGAGTCGAGTGGGGGCGGTCGGTTCGTGATCCGGCTCTTTGCCGACGACGCCCCCGCGACAACCGCACGTCTGCTCCGGCTGGCGCGCGAGGGCTATTACAACGGCAAGATCCTCCAGCGTGTCGAGCCGAATTTCGTGGCGCAGGGTGGCGGAGGCGATGCGTCCGAGTACGTCGGCGACGGACCATTCATGCGCGACGAGCTGGCACTGCGATCGCACCTCCGCGGCCGCATCGGCATCTCGACCCGTGGGCGCGACACCGGCGACGCGCAGTGGTACGTCGATCTCGCCGACAACCCGCGCCTTGACCATGAATACACCATTGCCGGCGAGCTCATCAGCGGCCTCGACGTCGCCGACCGCATCCTCCCGGGCGACGTGATCGCCTCGGTGGAGATCGACCAGGCGGGCGCGCCGGCCGGTGGACTCTCGCCCCTCGAGGGCGAGGACCCTCGGGTGCGCGACGCGATCATGACGATGCCAGCCGGCGCCGCTGAGGTTGAGCAGACCGCCCCCGGCACCGCGCCAGCGGCCCGGATGGTCGCGTCC
>JBBRGR010000013.1:0-11961 GCA_038223815.1 Gemmatimonadales bacterium | reverse complement strand
CCCGGTGGACGCAGGACGTGCAGGAAGCCCGCACGCGCCTGGAGGGGTACCGCGATCGCTATCGCGAGCTCAAGGACCAGCGCGTCGCGGTGGAGGAGCGCGGCCCCGATGGTCCCTGCCCGACCTGCGGACGCGCCCTCGGGAAGGACTTTGGCGGGCTGCTGGAGTTGCTCGGTCGCCAGATGGAGGAAGTCGAGACCGATGGCCAGTACTTCAGAAAGAAGGTGGAGCAGCTGGCCGATGCACCGGTGGAGGTGAAGGAGCTCGAGGAACAGCGGCAGCGGCTGGAACAGGAACTCCGCGCTGCCGGCGAGGCGCTCGGGCAGTTGCAGGCGCGACTGCAGCAGCGCACCGTGCTGGAGGGCGAGGTTGCAGCACGCATCGCGGAGCTTGCCCGCCTCGACGCGGAGTTGGCGGGCCCGGCCGCGGACTATGACCAGGCAGAGCACGATGCCGTGCGCGCCCGGCTTGCGGAACTGGAGCCACTCCGACGCGAGGCCGATCAGCTCGCGGGCGCAGCAGCACGAGCCGCCACGCTGGTGCAGGACGCCGCACTCGCCGAACAGCAGGCTTCAACGGCCGACACCGAGCTCGCGGCCCTGGATGCGCGCCTGGCCACCATCGCGTGGGATGCCGAGCGTCATGCCGCGCTCGCGGCGGGGGTGCGCGAGGCCGATGCCGCCGTCCAGGCCGCCCGGGTCGTGGTGGCCCGGGCGTCGGCGGAAGTGACCGGCGCGGAGCGCCTGCGGGACACCGGGCTCGCCCGGCAGGCGGATCGGGTGCGCAAGGCGGAGACGGCACGAAGGCTTGGCACCCAGTTGACGCTGCTGCAGGAGCTGGATCGTGCCTTCGCCGAGCTGCGGACGGAGCTCAACCTGCAGATGCGACCGGAATTGTCGGATCGTGCCTCGACCTTGTTGCGGGAACTCACGGCGGGTCGCTATGCCGACCTCGATCTCGACGAGCACTATGTCGCCACGATCGTCGAAGATGGCGAGGCGAAACCGGTGATCTCCGGCGGTGAGGAAGATATCGTCAATCTGGCACTCCGCCTGGCACTCTCGCAGATGATCGCGGAACGGGCAGGGCAGCCGCTCTCGCTCCTGGTGCTCGACGAAGTCTTCGGTTCCCTCGATGAGGAGCGCCGCGCGAATGTCCTCGACCTCCTCCGGGCGATCGCGGATCGCTTCCCGCAGGTGATCCTGATTACCCACCTTGAGGGGATGCGCGATGCCTTCGATCAGGTCATCCGGATGAGCTACGACGTGGAACGACGCGTCAGCAGTGCCCGTGAGGAACGCGTGGAGGCCGACGATGTGGCCGCCTGACCGGACGGTCCGCGGACCGGAGCGCGCGACGATGGCGGACATCGAGGGACTCAATCGGCTCTTTTCCGATGCCTTCACCGAACGCTACCGTCGCGACGGCCTCGCCGGCGTGCGGGTCCCCTTCCTGAACCCCGCCATCTGGCAGTACGCGATTCAGGATGCCGACGACGGGGCGCTGATCTGGCGGGACGGCCGCGGCGAATTGATCGCCTTCACGATGGTCCACCGCTCGGGGAGCGAAGGGTGGATGGGACCGCTGGCGGTACGTCCCGATCGCCAGGGCCAGGGGCTGGGCCGAGAGGTCGTCCGGGCCGGCGTCGAGTGGCTGCAAGCCGCGGGCGTCCGGACCATCGGCTTGGAGACCATGCCGCGCACCATCGAGAACATCGGTTTCTACGCCGGCCTCGGCTTTCTTCCCGGTCCGCTGACGATCACCCTGCAGCGCCGCGACCCGCGCCGGCGCGGGCCGCTGACCTCGCGCCTGAGCGAGTGCGACGCGACCCGTCGTGACGCGGTGCTGGCCGACTGCCGCGCGCTGGGGATGGCCGTGGCCGACGGGGTCGACTTCACCCGCGAGTTGGCCCTCACCCTCTCGCTTCAGCTCGGCGATGCCACGCTGCTCCGCGATGCCACCGGCCGGTTGCGTGCGTTCGCGCTCTGGCACACCGCCGCCCTGGCGCAGGGCCGGGCTCCCGAGGAACTCCGCGTCCTCAAGCTCGCCGCCGAGGATGTGGCCTCGGCGATGGAACTGCTCGCGGCTGTCGAACGGGAGGCCGCCGCGCTCGGCCTGCCGGTGGTCGCGGTCCGCTGTCAGGGCGCGCAGCGCGAACTCTTCGCGGCGCTGGTCGCGGAGGAGTACCGCGTCCACTGGACCGATCTCCGGCTGATCTACACCGGGCACGATGAAGCGCCGACCCACGGCGTGTTGCTCTCCAACTGGGAAATCTGATCCCGCTCACGTGATGATCGACGGCGTGCCCCGGCCGGTGTGGTGGGCGATCGCCGTCACCTCGCGGGCGGCAGCGATGACATCGGCAAGCTGCGCCTGCACGTCATCGTCCACCCGCGGCGCGCCCACACCGACTGCCTCGAGGTAGAGGCGGATGGTCGCACCCCGGGTTCCCGTCCCCGACAGGCGCACCACGATGCGCGCATCCCCCGCAAGCAGGATCCGGATCCCTTGCCCAGTCGCCCTGCTGCCGTCCACCGGGTCGGTGAAGGCAAAATCGTCCGCGCTCAGCACGTGGCGCCCGCCAACGCGGCTCCCAGGCAGCGTGGGCAGCCGCGCCCGCAGTGCGGCCATCAGTGCATCCCCCGCGGCGTGGCTGACCTCCTCGTAGTCATGGCGCGTGTAGTAATCGCGACCGTGCTGCTGCCAGTGCGCCTCGAGCAGCCCGCGCACGCTTGACCCGGTGACGGCGAGGATGTTGAGCCAGCAGAGCACCGCCCAGAGCCCGTCCTTCTCGCGGACATGGTTCGATCCCGTGCCAAAGCTTTCCTCGCCGCAGAGCGTGATCATGCCGGCATCGAGGAGCGAGCAGAAGAACTTCCATCCGGTCGGCGTCTCGTAGCAGGGAATCTCGAGCGAGGCGGCCACGCGGTCCAGCGCGCGCGAGGTGGGCATCGAGCGCGCGACGCCCGCGAGGCCGCTGGCATAGCCCGGGATGGTCCGTGCATGCGCCGCGAGGAGGGCCAGCGAATCGGACGGGGCGACATAGCAGCCACGACCAAGGATCATGTTGCGATCCCCGTCGCCATCCGATGCCGCGCCGAAGTCGACCGCCCCACGATGCAGGACCTCGTCGACGAGGGCCGCCGCGTGGACCAGGTTGGGGTCCGGATGTACCCCGCCGAAGTCCGGGAGCGGGGACCCGCGCATCACGGTGCCGGGTGGCGCCCCGCAACGTCGCTCCAGCAACTCGATGGCGTAGGGACCGGTGACCGCGTGCATCGCGTCGAAGCGCATCGTGAACCCGCGGGCGAAGAGCGCGCGAATGGCCGCGATGTCGACGATGGTCGCCATCAGGTCGGCGTAGTCCGCCACCGGATCCACGACGTCGACCTGCATCGCCCCAAGCGGATAGCTCCCGACCACATCCAGCGGGAGATCGCGGGTCGTCGTGGCAGCATACTCGGTGAGTCCCGCGGCCACATCGCTGATGGCATCCGTGACGCGCAGTGGCGCAGGACCGCCATTCGCTCCGTTGAATTTGATGCCGAAGTCCCCCGCTGGGCCGCCAGGGTTGTGACTGGCGGAGAGGATGATGCCGCCCACGGCACCATGCAGGCGAATCAGATGCGAGGCGGCCGGAGTCGAGAGCAGCGCATGCTGGCCGATGATGACCCGTGCGACGCCCCACGCTGCCGCGAGGCGCAGGATGCGCTGCGCCGCCTCGGGGCAGAAGTCGCGACCGTCACCGCCAACAACCAGCGTCGCGCCCTCGCGGGGGACGCCCACCTCCAGAATGGCCGCGACAAAGGAGTCGAGGAAGTGGGGTTGCCGGAATTCCGTCGTCGGTCGACGAAGCCCGGAGGTCCCCGGGGAACGGCGACCGAAATCCGGGGCAGGGTGGCGCATGATGTCTGGCATGGCGGGGACCTGAGCTTGGGGAAGGGGTCCCCCAATGAATAACCTTCCCCTTGACGCCATGCCGCCTCCGTCAGTAACGTGACTGATGCGCTCTGCCAGCTTTTACGCCTTTGCTGTTGCGGCCTACCTCTCGGAGGGGGCCGGGCACCGGCGTTTGCGCTGATACGACGCGCAGCACCAGTGATCCCGCAGCCCCCTCGGACTCCGAGGGGGCCGCTTTGTTTCCCGCCACCAGACGGCGCCCGCGCGCGTCGAAGGATCGGATGACCCGGATTGCCTACCAAGGTGCCCCTGGCGCCTACAGCGACATCGCCGCGAGGACGCTCTACCCGCGGGCGCGTCCTGTCCCCTGCGCGGATTTTGCAGCGGTGGTCCGCTCCGTCACCAGCGGCGCGTCCGCCCTGGGCATCCTTCCCGTCACCAACACGATCATCGGGGCGGTGACCGAGGCGCGTGCGGCGCTGGCGACGACGTCGAGGCTGGCCGTGGTCAACCGGATTTCTCTCCCGGTGCGTCACTGCCTCCTCGCCCTGCCGGGTGCCGGCCCGGACACGCTTCGCTGGGTCGAGAGTCACCCGGCCGCTCTCGCGCAATGTGCGCGCTGGCTCTCCTCGCAGCGGATGCAGGCGCGCATCGTGGCGGATACCGCCGGGGCCGCGCAGGCGATCGCGGCCGATCGCGACTACACCCGCGCCGCGATCGCCGGGGTCGAGGCCGCCGAGCACTATGGACTCGCCGTCATCGCCGAGAACATTGCCGATGCGCCGGACAATCACACCGACTTCGTGGTCGTCGCGATGGCCGCTGAGGCGGCGGCATGAGGGGCGGGGGATGGATGGCGCGTGTCCTCGGGGTGCCGTCGGTCCGGGCGATTCGCGGGGCGATCACGGTCCCGACCGACGATCCGCTGGCGATCCGGGTCGCGGTGCTCGAGCTGCTCGATGCCATGCGGCGCGAGAACGCCCTGCGGGATCGAGAAGTGATCAGCGCCATCTTCACCGCCACCGCCGACCTGGCGGCCGCGTTTCCGGCGGAGACGGCCCGTGCGGCAGGGTGGCATGAGGTGCCCCTGCTCTGCACGTCCGAGATCGCCGTGCCGGGGTCGATGCCACGATGCCTGCGCCTGCTGGTGCATGTGGAACGAGCGTGGGGCGGGCGCGAGGTGCGCCACGTCTACCTGCGGGACGCGGCCGCGCTGCGCCCCGACCTGGCGCGGCGGGATCCGGCCGGCATCAGCGCGTGACGCGAGTGCCCGGCGAAAGTCGGACAATGCCGCGGATGATCAGGACGACCCCGGCGGAGAGGAAGACGTGGATCCATCCGGTGGCGGGCTGGACCGCGAACTGCAGCACTGCCCAGACCGCGAGGAGGGCGAGGCCGGCGACAAGATCGAACATTGGACTCCCGATCGGGTAGGACTCGTTGACGCGCTTCGTTGGCCTCCGTATTATAACCGGAGGTCGGGCGATGGCGGGGAGCCAACGTTTCGAGCCAACAGGTCCGAGGATGGGCCCACATTCCATGTCCGACGCCACGCCCCTCGGGGGAAGACGGACGACGCGGAGAGGGTGCCAAAAGTGTCTCCACGGGCTTCGAAATCCACCTTCCCCGCCATCGTTCGATCACCCGGCGCTGCCTCCCCGAGGACGCGCCGTTCGCATTTCCGCCAGGGACCCCCCATGCCGCATGCCCTCGTGGTTCGCCGCACGCATTTCAACGCCGCCCACCGATTGCACAACCCGGCTCGCTCGGACGAGTGGAACCGGGCGACCTTCGGGCCGTGCAACAACCCCAACTACCACGGCCACAACTACGAAGTCGAACTCTGCGTGCACGGGGAGATCGATCCGGAGACCGGCTATGTGGTGGACATCGGCCATCTGACCGCCCTCTTCGACGAGCATGTGCATGCCCTGCTCGATCATCGCAATCTGAATCTCGATGTCCCCTGGTTCGCCACCCGGCTCGCCTCCGCGGAGAACATCGCGGTCTTCATCTGGGAGCAGCTGGCGGGGCGGATCCCGGCGGGCCGTCTGGCGCGCGTACGGTTGTGGGAGACGCCACGCAATTGGGTCGAGTATGAAGGGCCGAGCGCGTGAGTGACGCCACCTCGCGCCCGATCGCGATGGTGACCGGCGCCTCGCGTGGCATCGGCGCGGCAACCGTGGAAGCCCTGGTTGGAGCCGGGTATCAGGTGATCCGAGTGGCGCGCTCGCCCATGGCAGCGCGCGTCCACTGTCACGACCTCCGGGTGGACCTGGCCGATGCCTCGGCGCGTGCCGCCGCACTCACCACGGTGGCCGCCGAGATCGGCGTTCCCGAGGTCGTGGTCAACAATGCCGGGGCCTTTCGCATGGCGCCGCTGGACGAGAGCAGCGACGCGATCCTCCGCGAGCAACTCGCCATCAATCTTGAAGCGCCGTTCGCGATCGCACGCGCCGTGCTCCCGGCCATGCGTGCCCGAGGCCATGGGACGCACGTCCTGGTGGGCAGCATCGCCGATTGGCGCGCCTTTCCGGAGAATGCGGCCTACTCCGCGTCGAAGTTCGGCGCACGGGGGCTCCACGAAGTACTGCTGGAGGAGATGCGGGGGAGCGGGGTCCGCTGCACCCTCGTGTCACCTGGACCGACGGACACATCGATCTGGGATGCCATGGACCCCGATGGCCGCAGCGACCTCCCGAGTCGCGCCGAAATGCTCCGAGCCCCCGACGTCGCCGATGCGATCCTGTACGCCATCCTCGCCCCGCAGCGCGTGCATGTGGAGCTGATCCGGCTCGGGGCGAGCTGACCCTTCACCGTCCACCGTTGGGGCCCGCCATGTCCCGCATCCTGCTCGCGCTCTGTCTCCTCGCCGCCCCGCTCGGCGCCCAGCAACTCCCCACGGCGCTCGACGGCTGGCCCGTCGTGGAGCTCACCCGAAAGGCGCGCGCCAATGGCGAAGTCTGGGTGGGTACCTACGGGCATGGTGTGCTGGTCCACGCGCCGGGAGCCACCGCGTGGCGTCGCATCCAGCGTGACACGAGCACGAGGGCACTCTCGTGGAACTTCATTGACGCGATCGCCTTTGGACCGCGCGATCAGGTCTGGGTCGGGACCATCGGCAACGGCTGGGGGCTCTCGCGCGATGACGGACGGACGTGGCGCAACTGGGCCTATGCGGAGCTCGGCCCGGAGTGGCAGTACGTCGCGCCCCGGAGCATCGTGACGCGTGGTGACACCACGCTGATCGGCACGGCAGATGGCCTGCAACTCACCGTGGATGATGGCGCGCACTGGATGGCCATCGTGGACAGCACGGGCCCGGCGGCGAAGGGACCCGCGGATCGCGTGCTCGTTGCGCTCCCAAACGAATATGTGCTCGGCTTTGGGGGCTACACCTCCGTCGCCCCCGGCGATACCGGGACCGGATATCATCTGGTTCGGCTCTCCGGGAATACCACGGCGCACATCTCCCTTGCCGGCTGTCTGGCCGCCGAATCGGCAGCGGCGTGTGTCCTCCGTACCGAACGCACCATGGTGAACGGCCCCCCACCGGGAACGGGGAACGCGACGGTGCCTGCGCCCGACGCGCGGCCGTGGAGTCCGCCGTTCGCTCGACCCATCGTGAACCCCGCCAATGTTCACATTGATCAGACCTATCGCTATGGCTCGACCATGGGCGGAAACTTCCAACCCCATCAGGGCATCGAGTTCAACAACGCCGATGGGACGCCCGTCATGGCGATCGGCGACGGTCGTGTGGTCTGGAGCGGGCCGGCCGAGGCAGGGGCACTCACCGTGGCGGTGCGTCACGACGCGGTGTTGACGCTTCCGGACGGCAGCACCCGCTTCGTCTTCTCGGTCTACTACCACAACAGCGCGCTGCGCGTCGCGGTGGGGACCCGGGTGACCCGAGGGCAGGTGATCGGGGCGGTGGGTAACAGTGGCCGCGCCACGAACGATCACCTGCACCTCGAGGTGCACGCCTCGCCCGTGGATTCCGTCGCGCTGGTGGTAGATCCCGCGGTGCGCTTCCCGCCGCACAGCACCAACCCGGAGCTCTGGATCGCTCCGATTCCGGGCACGGGCGCGATCGCAGGACGTGTGATGGATGGGGCGGGGAAGCCCGTGGAGCAGGCGCGGATCTACGGGATCGTGAAGCCGCTTCCGCAGGAGACCCCGTTCGCCTTCGCTGAAACGTATGGTCCGCGCAATCATTCGCATCCGCACTACGGGGAGCATTTCGCCATCAGCGACGTGCCCCGTGGTGAGCATCTCCTCCGCGTGAAGATCGGCGACGCCTGGATCGAGCGCCGCGTGACGGTCGTTCCGGGCGAGCTCACCTGGGTCGAGTTCCGCCCCTGATGCACATCGAGTTGACCGACCATCTGCGTTGCCCGGCGGAGCACGACGAGTCGTTCCTCGTCCTCCTCCCGCGCCGCATGGAAGCACGGCAGGTCCTCGCCGGCGAGCTGGGGTGCCCTGTCTGCCAGTGGAGTACGCGGTGGGAGGATGGCATCCCGGACTTCGGCGGCGGTCGCGTGGCGGACGAGGCGCCGCCCTGCGACGCCGAGGCGCTCGTGGCATTGCTGGGTGTGGAGGGAGCCGGGGGATGGATTGCCTTGGGCGGCAGCATGAGCGCGTTGGCCCCCGCCGTGGCCGCGCAGTTGCCTGGCGTCGGCGTCGTCGCACTCAACCCACCTGCGCTGGTGCGGGCGGAGCAGGGTGTCCAGATCCTCCGGAGTGGACGCTGGCCCCTGAAGCAGCATGCGCTGCGCGGGGTGGCGCTTGGTGCTGGCGTCGCCGAATGGACGGAGCAGGCGCTCGGGAGCGTCCTGCCGGGACTCCGTGGCGTTGGTGTGGGGAGTGCGGCCGTGGGGGGCGCGCGGCGCGAGCTGCTGGCGGAAGCGGGTGGGCTGTGGGTGGTGCGGGCGGGGTAACCTGGGACTCACCACGCACAATCGCAGGACAAAGGCCCCGAGCAATGGCTCGGGGCCTCCGCGTATTTCTGTGCGATTGGATTACGCCTTAAGGGCGTTCCGGCGGCGCCGAGCGGCGGCCATGCCGGCCAGGCCCGTCGCAAGCAGGGTCATCGTGGCCGGCTCAGGCACGACTTCCTGCGGAATCGAGGTCTGGTCCCAGGCGAGCCACGTCCCATCGGTCTGCCCGTCGCCCCACAGCTCGAACTGCATCCAGGTGGCACCCGCATCGACCGGCACACCGAACGTGGCGGTGCAGAGCCCATTCCCGGAGTTCCAGATCGCGTCGCTCGAGCGACAGAACCCGAAGTAGTTGTCCACCGATCGGTCGGTCACGCTCAGGTTGTACGTGCTCACCGGGCTCAGCGTGCCGCCGTTGGAGAACTGGAACGACTTGAGGATGTTATCCCACCCCATGTCGAAGAGGATGTTGCCGGCTGCAATCGGTGCACCGAAGTCGTACCGGAAGAGGTAACGGTACCGGTTGTTGGCGTCGGTGAGGTTGTTGTAGTCCCCGACGCCGCCAGGACCGCTGAAGTCGTCCCACGCGCTGATCCACTGCGTCGCGGCATCGCTCGGCTGCCACACTCCAGGCTGCCCACCAGGAGTGAAGACGCCCTGAAAGCCGCTCCAGGAGCCGGCGCCGACATTGTAGATGTTCACGGACCAACCGGCGGAACCGGTGTTCTCGAGCTGGGCGGCCGCCGGGGCCGCGAGGGCAATCGTCAATGCGCCGAGCAGATACATGGGGGACCGCATGGGAACTCCAGGATCAGGTATGCGCCTTGGAGGAGCAGATCCCGTGCCGCCGCATGAAAATTCCGTAAGTCTTTGCGGCATATGATATTGTGTATCCACGCTGACACGAACCGGTGATGCGTCTGACTAAGCACTGTGGCGTCGGCTCGGCGCTCAAGGAGCCTCCTCGCGGTACAGCGCCTCGATCTGCTCCTTGTAGCGCTCCTCCACGACCTTGCGGCGCACCGACATCTTGGGGGTGAGCTCTCCCCCCTCGATCGTGAAGTCCCGCGGAAGCATCAGGAACTTCTTGGGTGTCTCGTACTGGGCCAAGTCGCGCAGACTCTTGCGCGCCTCCCGGGCCAGCTTCTCCTGGACTTCCGGAAGCTGCACCAGCTCCTCGGGGGCAAGCTTCGGCAAGCTCTTCACGGAGAGCCAGCCGTCCAGCACCGCGAAGTTCGGGACCAGCAGCATGATCGGGAACTTCCGTTTGTCCCCAAGCATCACGGCATTGGTGAAGAACTTGTTGGTCTTGAGCAGCCCCTCGATCGGCTGCGGGGCGATGTTCTTCCCGCCGGCGGTCACGATCAGGTCCTTCTTGCGGTCCGTGATCCGCAGGCAGCCCTCGCTGTCGATTTCGCCGATGTCGCCGGTATGGAACCAGCCCTCCGGGTCGATCGCCTCGGCGGTCGCGACCGGGTTGTTGTAGTACCCCTTCATCACGTGCGGGCCGCGGGTGAGGATCTCGCCGTCGGCGGCGATCTTCACTTCGACGCCGGGAATCGGCCGGCCAACCGTGCCGGGCTTGAGCATCGTCGCTGAATTCACCGTGATCACCGGCGAGGTTTCGGTCAGCCCATAGCCCTCGTAGATCACCAAGCCCGCGGCGAGGAAGAAGCGGCAGATCTCGGGATTCAGCGGGGCCCCACCCGAGACCATCAGGCGAATCCGCCCGCCAGTGCGCGCCCGCAATTTCGAGTAGACGAGTCGATCGGCCAGCTTCATCCCGAAAGCAAGCCCCAGCGGGACACGGCGACGGTTCAGGGTGTATTCGAGGTACTTCTCTCCCGTGGCACGCGCCCACTCGAAGATCGCCCGCTTCGGACCACCCGCCGCCATCGCGCCCTCGACGACGCGACCATAGATCTTCTCATAGAGCCGCGGTACCGAGGCGAGAAAGCTCGGGCGCACCTCCATCAGTTCTGCCGCGACGGCGTCGTTCGAGGTGGCGTAGTTGATGATCACGCCGGCATGGATGGTCACGTAGTGGCCGACCATCCGCTCGAAGATGTGCGAGAGCGGAAGGAACGAGAGACAGTCATCACCGTTGGTGATGTCGAGCACCTGCAGGGCGGCGACGACGTTGCTGGTGATGTTGCCATGCGTCAGCATCACGCCCTTCGGCGTGCCCGTGGTGCCCGAGGTGTAGATCAGGGTCGCCAGGTCATCGGGCGATGCGAGGCGCGCCTCCGCCTCCCAGGCTGGATGGCGATCCACCGAGGCTTCCCCCTGCAGCAGGAAGGCACGGAAGGATTCCACCCCATGCGGGACCGGGCCATCATCGAAGAGGATGATGTGCTCGAGCGCGGGCAGCTCGCCGCGGATCTCGAGGATCTTGGCCAGCTGCTCCTTGGTGGAGACGAAGAGCACCCGCACCCCGGCGTCGCGCAGGATGTACAGCACGTGGTGCGCCGGGAGTGTCGGGTAGATGGGCACATCGCTCATCCGGGCCGTGAGACACGCGAAGTCCGCGATCGCCCACTCCGGGCGATTCTCGGAGAGAATCGCGACCCGATCGCCCGGAGCAAGCCCCAGCCCGCGGAGGGCGGCGTGGGCCTGGCGCACGCCCTGATAGAACGTCGGCCAGCTGGTCGGTTGCCACGCCCCGTCCCGCTTGATGCGGAACGCGACGGGGCGCTCGCCATACTTGGCCGCGGCATCGAAGAAGAGGTCGTTGAGTGTACGCGGTGTCATGGCAGCGTCCGAAGGCCAGGGGGAGTCGGCGCGGGCAACAAGGTGATCGTCAGCGGATCGGAGCGCAGGCTGCCGACCGCGGCCTGCACGCGCGCCGACCCGGTGCCCACCCGTGCCTCCACGACACCACTGAGCGAGTCCAGCGCGAGCGCGGCAGTGTCCGCCGTGCGCCACCGAATCAACGAGGGTACCGAGTCTCCCTGGATGTTGAGCGCTCGCGCGCGCAGGATGACCTGCGTCCCCTGCGGCAGCGAGACAGGGCTCGGAGTGCGAATCTCGAGCGCCACCACACCGTCCCCGTCCACGGGGAGGGCGCTGCATGCCGTCAGCATCAGCAACACGAAGAGCGGGGTGGCCCTCATGCGGGCGA
>JBBRGR010000012.1:0-12022 GCA_038223815.1 Gemmatimonadales bacterium | reverse complement strand
GTGGCAGGACTCGCCGTCGCGAGGAGACTGTCCCACGCCATCAGCGCAACGACCGGCTGCCGGCTCCTGTGCCGGAAGCACCGCAGCACAGACCAGCAGCGCCGAGGCACTCGCAACAGACCGCAGCCGGCCAGGCATGATGCGTCGACCTACTCGAGCTCGATGACCACGGTGCGCCGCGCCAGGAAGGCACCACTCTTGTCGGCCACGCGGACCTCGAGTTGATAGCGACCGCTCCGCAACTCGGAGAGCCCCAGCTCGCGATTGACCGGCGTGACCCCCTCGCGGAGCGCACTGGGAAAGCTCACCTGAATCGCCGGCAGCGAATCCATGCCGCGCGTGCTGATGCGTCGCACCTCGATCGAGGTGGTCGCCTGCGGATGGGCCACCTCGCTCCGCACCTGGTAGTAGAGCCGGAGCGGTTCCTTGGCCTGGACGGTGCCGCCCGGGGAGAGAAAGATCCGTTCCTCCTGATGCACCCAGGAAAGCCCCCGACTCTCCGGGGCGACGATCAGATCGGAGAGCGCCAGCGGGCCCGCAGCGAGTGGTGCCGTCGTCCCGTGCGCACGCCCCCACCGCCCCTCGGGCTGGGCTGCCACCATCCCCCAACTGCCGACACCGCCCGTGCCCGGGTAGGCCTTGAAGGCCGTGAGATGCGTGTCGCCCGTGCGGGTCGCCGGCACCGACCAGAGGCGCGGCAGCGAGTCCTCGTGCCACTCGCCACGGTCGGGCTCCCACCACCGCAGCACCAGCGCCACGTCGGCGACCTCGCGGCCGGTGCTGTCGCGCGCCAGCCGCAGATCCTCCAGCCGGAGCCCATAGGCCGCGATCAGGAGGGGCTCGCCGGTGGCGACATTCCAGAGCTGATGCACTTGGGCGACGGCGCGGATTGGCGTCTTCACATCTCGCGGCGAGTTGTCATCCTTGGTGGTGGCGATCGCGAGATATTCGCGGTCGGCATCGCGAGCGCGCACCAGCTGTTCTGGCGGGATTCCTCCCATCCCCGGCAGTACGCGATCGGAGAGCAGGCAGCGCCAGGCATCGAGCCCGCACTGCCACGCGCCCACGATGCCGACCACGAGCGTGGTGGTGCCGCTGCTGCCATCGAAGTCTGATTCCGCGAAGTGCACGAACATCGGGGTGCCGTCGATGTCGTAGCGCCAGGTCTCGATCGATCGCCCCCCTGGTGGCGGGACGTTGACCGCAATCCGGTCGGGCTTGCCGAAGCGCATCCAGACCACACCACGATCGTCAAAGTCCACCTGCCAGCGTCGATACTCGCGCCACGTGGTCTCGTTGACCGAAATGCCACCTTGATCGGCACCCTGATACACGTCCGCACCAAGTCGGGCACGCCCACGTTGGCTTGCCGGCATGTCCATCATGAAATTCTTTTCGACGTGCTCGAGTCGCGCGAAGTGCCCTCCGAGGCGTGCCCCTGGCGGACGTCCATCGCGCAGGTCCCGCTCGACGAGGCGGTCGCGCACCCAATCGCCACGCAGCGAATCCGGCGTGGTCGCCCAGGCTGCCCGCTCCGCGGGGGAGAGGAACCACTGCAGGTGCCACTCGACGTCCTGCAGGGCCAGCGTGCTGCGCGCCGCACCAGCCGCGCCCACGAAGCGCGCCATTCCGTCGAGGGAATCCGCGTCCCGGAAGCGCTGCCGCGCGAGCCGGAGCAGATACCAGGTCGAGTCCGCTCCTGTCGCCAGCCCTGCCTCGGCGCACAGGGCCAGGCCTCCCGCATCCCCGGTGCGCACCGCAAAGTCGGCGCAGGCGCGCAGCACGAGCGGACGCCGGACCCCGGACTCCACCGCCGTGCGCATCGCCTGGGCAAGACCGGGTGAGACCTCCGGCTGCACATCGGCGGCGGTGAGCAGGGCGAGCAGTTCGAATGCCACCGGCTCGGGGTGCGGCAGGCGGGTCGCATAGATGGTGGCGTCGATCGCCCCGTCGCGCCACGAGGTCCCGGCGTTCATGAGGTGGCTCGACCGGGAGACCGCCCCGATCGCCCCGAGCAGTGCGCGCCCACACGCCAGCTTCCCCCATTGCTCCGCCGTGACCTGCTGCCGCGCCTCCTTCACCCGCGTCGCGAGGCGCTGCTCATTGTCGAGCAGCGCTTGACGATTGGTGGTGAGCGGGACCGGGCAGAGATCGCGGATGCGCTCCGCGAGCTGCGGATCGGCGCCCGGGTAGCCCATCGGGACGAAAGACGCCGCCTGGAGGAGCAACCCCAGCGCAAGCATCTGGATCATGGGCCCTCCATGACACGGCCGACGAGCCGCACGCTTCCCAGGACAGTGGGACGCGGGGCGAGGTTCGGGGGCGGTGGACCCTTGGGCCGCCCGCCACCCATCCGGACGACGCGGGTCGTCCGCACCGCAACCCGCGCCGATTCGACCGGGCCATAGATCTCCCACCGCACCGGGAGCCACCCACCGGCCTCGAGTCGCGCGAAGCCGACCATCCCACCGGCCGCGCCTTCCTTGATGTGACCCGGGAGGTTCCGGTGCACGAAGGTGAATTCGCGGAGCGAGAGCGTGGTGGCGTCGATCAGCAATTCCCCCCCGACGTCGACCAGTTTCGACTTGCCCTTCGGTGCGTAGGTGACGCGAATGAGACCCTCACTGTCATCGCGCTCCTTCACGTTGAAGGCGAAACAGTGCGAGTCAAGGAACCAATCGGCAAAGAGCACCCGCAAGTCCGGACCGTAGTACACGCGCCCACGCCCCTCCGTGGAATCGAGCATCCGCGCAAACCCTTCGGCCCGAAGCAGCTCGGGCTCAACGCTCTCGAGCGGCCACTTCGTCAATTCGCCCACCGTGGTGTCCGCGGTGGTTCGCGTGGGCTTCACGGCGGTCAGTTCTCGAGTCCGCACCTCCTCGACCGTGAAACGGGTGCCAAGGCCGATACTCTGTTCCATGAGGGCAAGCGACGCCTTGGCCCCCTCAAGGAGCCGGCCGAGGAGCGGATCATCGAGGATCTCGCGGCCACACATGCGCCGTTTGCCAGCGACGACGAGATCCGGGAGAATGGCAATCGCGGCCGCAAGGCGAAAGTCGGGCAGCACCAATTCCTCGCCGTGCAGGGTCACCAGCTCCGTCGGCCGGATCGCGTAGCCGATGGCCGCCACCCGAACACGAAAGCGTCCCAGCGACCCCGGCAGGAAACGATAGGTCCCGCTCGGTGTGGTCAGTGCCCGCTGGACGGGCCGACCGACGCTGTCCTGCAGCTCCACCAGCGCGCCGGGAATCGGCAGGCTCCGGTCCGCGGCAACGACCCGACCACGGAGCACCTGGGCCGCAAGGTCGTGGGGAAGCGCGAGCAGCGTCGAACAGGCGGCGAGGCACCGGAGGAATCGCATGGGAGGCCAGGAAGTTGAGATAGCTCGAGTGTAGCCGGAACCACGGGCCTCCGCTAGCGGAGCCCGATTCGGACGTGGATGTTGGACGGGTGCCAGGGCACACGCTTGGTACCTCGCCGTGACGGGCGCCCCTCGCGGAAGTCCGCCGTGGGGCGTCTATTTCGGCATCCCTCCAACCGTCTGGTTCCCATGCAGCGTCGCAGCTTCCTCGACCTCGCCCGCTATGCCGCCCTCGCGGCCACGATCCCCAACGACTGGCGTGTCCGCCTCCGTCCCCGCTTCGCCGATAACCCCTTCACCCTCGGTGTCGCCTCCGGTGACCCCACGCCGACCGGAGTGATGCTCTGGACGCGGCTGGCACCCAGGCCGCTCGAGCCGGACTACGGGATGGCGGGGGTGCGCACGGCGGTCACGTGGGAGGTGAGTGAGGACGAGGGATTCACCAAGATCCTCCGGAGCGGTCGTGCGACCGCGGCCCCCGAATTGGGGCACTCGCTCCACATCGATGTCGACGGACTCGCACCCGACCGATGGTACTGGTACCGCTTTCGAAGTGGCGAGATGGTGAGTGCCGTGGGCCGCACGCGCACGGCGCCAGCGGAGGGCACCACAACCCCGCTCCGCTTTGCCGTCGTCGGCTGCCAGCACTATGAGAGTGGCTACTTCACGGCCTACCGCCATCTCGCCGAGGAGCCCCTCGATCTCGTCACCCATACCGGCGACTACATCTACGAATACAGCGCGGCGGAGGGACGCGTGCGCCGCCACGCGAACGACGAGATTCGCGTCCTCGAGGATTACCGCATCCGGTACGCGCAGTACAAGAGCGATCCCCTGCTGCAGGCCGCCCACGCGTCGTGTCCATGGCTGGTCACCTGGGACGATCACGAGGTCGACAACAACTATGCCGGGGAGCACGGCGAGAACGAGATGGAATCGGCCGAGCAGATCCGGACCCGTCGCGCGGCGGGGTACCAGGCGTGGTGGGAGAACCAGCCGGTGCGCGTGCCACGAGCCCAGTCCTGGGCCGACCTCACCATTCGTCGGAGTATCAACTGGGGCGCCCTGGCGCGCTTCTGGGTGATGGACACGCGCCAGTATCGGAGCGATCAGGCGTGCGGCGACGGGGTGCGAGTGGTCCCCTGCGGCGACTGGGCCGACCCCACACGCACCCTGATGGGCCGCGCGCAGGCGGACTGGCTGATCAACGGCCTCGGCGCGAGTCGGGCCCGGTGGCAGGTCATGGCCCAGCAGGTGATGATGGCGCCCTTCGATTTCAAGCCGGGCCAGGACGTGCAGGTCTCGATGGATCAGTGGAGTGGCTATCCGGCCGAGCGCGATCGTGTGCTCGCGGCCATCGCGGCGCGCGCCGCCAACCGGACGGTGGTGCTGACCGGTGACATCCATTCCAACTGGGTCCACGAGCTGTGTGCCTCGTTCACGAAGCCTGGCGCGCCGACAATCGCGGCGGAATTCGTCGGCACGTCGATCTCGTCGGGCGGCGATGGCGCTGAACGCAGCGGCAACATCACCGCCACGACGTTGGGTGAGAACCCGCATACCAAGTGGCAGAACGCCCGTCGCGGCTACGTCACGCATCAGGTCACGATGGATGCGTGGCGGGCCGACTATCGCACGGTGCCGTTCGTGACCAAACCGGATGCGCCGGTCGAGACCGCGAGCCGATGGCAATTGGCGCACGGCCAGCCGGGGGTGGAGGCGGTGTAGTCGCGGCGGGGGCGGCCGAGCCGCCGGAGCCGATGGTCCACTCCGAGGCAATGGGTCGTCTGGACGCAGTGCTTGGGCGGAGGCGGGAGCGCGCGGCGCCGGGGAGCGACAAGGCCCTGTTGCGTTCGCCGTCCCGAACACTAGCTTGAAGCAACCGTTTCAGCCCTGAAACGTGCACCCATCCATTTGTTCAGGACCGCCGCTCGCCCGGATCTCCCCAGGAGGCCTCCGTCATGCCGTGGATCGACTCGTTGCTGGTCACTGCCGCCACCGTTGCTGGCCTGCTCTTGGTGTTGGTCAACGTGGTGTTCTTCGCGGGCCTGGCCATGGCCCAGAATCGCCGCTACGTCGAGCGCTGGACCAAGCCTCTGGTGGTCGCGAGCGCGGTGCTGTTGTTGGCCGCAGTCGGGGTCCCGGTGGTGGGGGTGGCCCTGAGCGCCACAGGGCGAGTGGTGAGCACGCTCGCATCCGCACCCGCGGCATTCTTCGCGGGGAAGTGACGCTCCAGCGGGTCGCCGTCTGGATCCTGCGACTCTTCGTCCTGCTGGTCGTCACGCTCGGTATCGCGGTGCTTGTCCTGCGCCACCGGAGCGCCGCTGGCCTCGAGCGGCAGTGGAACGTCCCCGCCGACACACTCCTCATCTCCAGGGATTCCGCGACCGTAGCCTACGGTGCGCACGTCGCCGCCTTGCTCGGATGCGCGGGCTGTCACGGCCCTTCGCTCGGAGGCCAGCGCTTTGTGGAGACACCCGGCGTGGTGACGGTGTGGGCCGGCAATCTCACCGGCGGTCCAGGTGGCGTCGGCACCACGTACAGCGACGCCGATTGGGTTCGCGCCATTCGCCACGCGGTCGCTCCCGATGGCCGCGGACTCTGGTTCATGCCGTCGCAGAACTATCAGCGCTTGAACGATCGCGATCTCGGGGCGCTGGTGGCGTGGCTGAAGAGTCTGCCACCCGTCGTGTCGAAAATCCCGCCGCGGTCGATCGGACTTGCCGGTCGCCTTCTCTACGTCCGCGGCATGCTCCCGCTGGTGAGCGCCGAGCAGCTCGATCATCACGCGCCACGCTCCGCCGCCGTCGCTCCGGGGCCGACCGAGGCGTACGGCGCGTACCTGGCCGGCGGCTGCGTCGGCTGTCATGGCGAGAACTTCTCGGGTGGGCAGATCCCGGGTGGGCCGGCGGCGATGCTCCCGGCCCGCAATCTTACCCCGGACAGCGCGACCGGGATTGGCCGCTGGTCGTTCGCGGATTTCCGGATCGCGATGCGCTTCGGCCAGCTGCCGGAGGGCGTGGTGATGGATTCGCTGGCGATGCCGATCGCGGTGAGCCGCGAGTACACCGACGAGGAACTGGCGGCGCTGTTCGCCTACTTCCGGGCGTTGCCGCCGCGGCCGTATGGGGGGAACTGAGGTGCGTGGGTCAGCGGCCGCTGGCGCAACCCCGCGCTGCACCGGTAGTCTTGGGTAGTCCGCCACCCTCCACCCTGGCCCCGGAGCCCCGATGGGAACTCTGATTTTCTTCGGCCTGATCGCCGTCTGCATCCTGTGGGTCATCACCGCCTTCAATCGCCTGATCGCGCTGAGGGGTCAGGTCCAGAACGGATGGAAGCAGATCGATGTGCAGCTCAAGCGCCGGCACGACCTCATCCCCAACTTGGTGGACACGGTGAAGGGGGCGCTTCAGTTCGAGCGGGAGACCCTCGACGCCGTTATCCAGGCCCGGACCCGCGCGGTGGGGGCAACCGGGGTGAAGAACGTGGCCCAAGCCGAGGGTGAGCTGACGCAGGCACTCGGCCGGCTCTTCGCGGTCGCGGAGGCGTACCCGGACCTCAAGGCGTTGGGGAATGTGAGCCAGTTGCAGGAGGAGCTGACCTCGACCGAGAATCGGATCGCCTCCTCCCGCCAGCACTACAATGACGTCGCCACGACCTACAATGTGGCGCAGCAGCAGTTTCCGACGACGCTCGTGGCCGGGCTCGCCAAGGCCTCGATCGCGGAGCTGTGGGAGATCACCGATCCGGAGGAGCGCAACGTCCCCAAGGTCGATATCTCGCTGCGGTAAGTCCGACGGCGCCGGGGCGCGGGCGCGACTAGAGCCCCCCGGCGCGCCGCGGCGTTGGAGCGGGAGGCGCCGCCTGGGTCGGCGCGGGAGCACGACGAATATTCTGCGGCCCGCCATGGAGGAACTCCCCCACCAGAATCACGCCACCCTGCTTGTAGACGAGCCCATCCTTCAGCACGAACTGGACGTCGCGGAGGGCGTCGAGTGACGCAAGCGGATCCCCCGGCACGGCGATCAGGTCCGCTGCCATCCCCGGCTTGATCGGCCCGCGGCGCGCCTCCAACTCGCTGACCTTGTAGCCGTTTGTCGTCAGCGCCTTCAGGACCTCGGCGTTGGGAATGCCCGCGTCCTGCCAGGTCCTGATGAATTCGATCGCCACCTCGCCGCGGGTCTTCCCTGGGACGTAGTAGTCGGCATCGGTCGAGTAGGTCAGCGGTACCTTGTTCTCGTAGGCGTTCTGGAGGCCGGCCACCGTGCGCTGATAGGCCGCCGCACTCGTGTGCCCGACGAGCGTGATCGGCGTCTCGGTGCCGACGCGCCAGATCCCCTTCGCCGCCATCTTCTTGTGCAGCGTGTCGTTGAGCGCGGAGGCATGCTCGATGGACCAGATCCCGGCGTCGATGGCGCGCTGTGCCCCTGCGGCGGTCTGCACATGGCCCGCGACCTTGAGGCCTGCCTTCGCCGCCTCCGTGATGAAGAGCTGGATCTCCTCGGTGGTGTACCCCCAGCGCTTGCAGTCGACGCAGATCTTGATCACGCGCGCGCCAAAGAGGGCGTTCTGGCGCACGGCCTTGATGATCTCGTCGTGGGTGTCGGCTTCGAGGTATTCGGGATAGACGATCTTGTGGTCGAGCGCCATCGTGGGCGTCGGCGAGAACTGCCCTCCCATGCCGCCGATGATCAGGCCCGAGGTGATCAGGGTCGGGCCCGGGAGCCATCCCGCCTCGATTGCCTGGCGCAGGGCCACGTCGGCGTAGTTGCCGTTGTTGCCGAGGTCGCGCACCACTGTGAAGCCGCCGCCGAGCATCTGCATGCCGTTGGACGCCGCCTGGATCGCGCGCAACTCCGACGACTCCTTGATGTAGGTGATGTAGTACTCGTTGCGCTCGGGATCTTCCTTGTAGGTGAGCGCGAGGTGGTTGTGGGCGTCCACCAGCCCCGGCATCACCGTGAGCTTGGTGAGGTCGATCACCTTGGCACCGCTCGGCACGGCGACGTCGGCGCCAACGGCCGTGAAGCGACCACCTTGGACCAGGATCACCGCGTTGCGGGTGACGGTGCCGGTCTCGGGGTCGATCAGGCGCCCGGCGCGGATCGCCGTGATCGGACCGGTTGGTGGTGCGGCCGGGGCACCGCCCTGCGCGGCCAGTGGACCAACGACCACGGCGAGGGCGAGGAGCGAACCGGACCAGACGAGAGGACGCATGACAACACTCCAGACGAGTGGCGTGGATGGGGCTGCGGGGGATCTGGAATTGGTGGAGTGCGCGTGATGCGCCAAGAGAGAGTACGGCGTCGGGGGGGCTCACGCCAGTCGGCGGGGAGTCGGGGCAACGCTGATGCCCGGCCGGCCGCGGTGGGCCGGGCCGGCATCATGCCTCAGGGTCGCTGGAATCCTGCGATGGCGTCGAGCACTGGCGCCGCGTCAAACCGCACCGGGTCCGTACAGGGCAGCCCGGTCTCCCGGGCAGCCTCCTCACAGGCCTGCCGTGCCGCGGCATCGTCCATGTCGTAGGTGTTGAGCGCGATACCGATGACCTTGGACGGGTGGACGGTGGCAGCGATCGTCTCGTAGAGCCGGACATATTCGCTGAGCGGAGGAATGGCGAGCCACGCGGCCGGGCGGTAGTCACCGATGAACTTCCGGCTCGCCTGGTGACAGAGGATCATCGCGTCGGGGCAGGAGCCATGCAGGAGTCCGAGCGTGACGCCAGAATAGCCGGGGTGGTTGATACTCCCCTGCCCCTCCACCAGCACGACGTCGGCGTCCTTCGCTCCCTGCACGGTGATCTGTTCCGCAGCCCCCGCGATGAAGTCGGCGACCACGGCATCGACCGCGATCCCCCACCCTTCGATCATGATCCCGGTCTGGCCGGTTGCCACAAAGTTGGTGCGTAGACCACGCGCCTTCAGGCCATCCACGAGCCGCAGTTGCGCCGTCATCTTGCCGACATTGCAGTCGGTCCCGACGGTGAGCACGCGGAGCGCCTTGGTGGCCTTCGCGCGTCCGGAGGCGACCGGAAGATCTGCGGGCGGTCGACGGAGGTCTTCAATGCGACGGCCATGCACCCGCGCCGCCTCCGCGAGGAGCGGGTCATCGCCCAGGAACGTGTGCAATCCGCTCACGATGTGGCAGCCGCCTTCGAGTGCCTCACGCAACCAGGCGCGCCACTCCGGTGGGAGTTGCCCTCCCACTGGCGCGATTCCGATCAAGACCGAGTTCGCGCCGAGGGCGAGCCCTTCCTGCATCGAGGCGACGACGGGGATGCCGCCGCCTGCGCCAAGAATCTCCTGCGACGTCTTGCCGGCATGCTGCCGGTCGAGCACCGCAACCACCCGATCGGGCTGGAAGCGGATGATGGAGTTGGCGGTCTTCGACGTCAGCGGACCAAAATCCCCATCCGCAAGAATCAGGTGGCGCGGAGAGGTCACGACTGGCCAGACTCCGTGATGATGGTCTCACCGCCCTGACCGATCTGCTTCGGCGGCTCGGCCTTCGGGGCGGCGAGCATCCCCATCTTGGCCTTCAGTTCGAGCAGTTGCTGATCCGAGGAGCCATGGTACTCGAGTTGCTCGAACTCCTTCGCCAGTTTGTCGCCGGTGAACTCCTCCTGGAGCTCGGCGGCCGCGAGCGCCTTCCGCTCGGTGTTCTCGATCTTCTCCTGCATCCGCTCGAACGACTCGAAGGCGCTCTTGTCGCCCATGCCGGAGAGCGTGTCCTGAATCCGCTGCTGCGCCTCGGCGCGACGCGCGCGCGCCACGAGGATGTTCTTCTTGCGCTTGGCTTCCTCGATCTTCTCGTTGAGCTGGCGGAGCGACCCCTTGAGCGAGTCGGTCTCCTGCTTGCTCTTGACCCACGTGTCGTGCAGCTGCTGGGCGCCCTGGAGCGCCTCGTTGTAGCGCATCAGCGCCTGCTTGGCGAGGTCATCGCGGCCTTCCTGCACCGCCAGCATCGCGCGTCGCTCCCAATCCTCCGCCTGCTTCTTCATCGCGGCGGCATCGGCCTCGAGCTTCTTCTCGTCGGCGATTGCTTGCGCGACCTGCTGGCGTGCCTTGTCGAGCTGGCTCCGCATGTCCACGATCAACTGATTCAGCATCTTCTCGGGATTCTCGGCCCGGGAGATGAGATCATTGAGGTTGGAGCGGAGCATCGTGGCGAAACGGTCGAAGATCCCCATGGCGATTACCTCTCCCCGAACGCCGCGAGGGCGCCCACATGCGACGCGAGGGCAAGGGCAAGCGAATCGACGCTCGCCTCGAACTCGCTGAAATCGAGATCAGCCAGCAACAGGGCATCGGTGAGCACCACATGGTCCCCTTCAACCCCGTATGAGCCGTGCACCAGATCGCGCGCATTGAACTCCAGCAGCCGACGACAAAGCTCGCCTGCCCGCACCGGGTCGGTCGGCAGCTGCATCACCCGGACCCGCAGCACCAGCACCGGCGGGGCATAATGCACGATCAGCTCGGCGTCCTCCGCCGTCCGGACCAGCCACATAACTTCGGCGACCGACTCGACCGGCAGATCCAGGCGGTCGAGGTAGGCCTGCACGTCCTCACGACTCGTCATCGGCGACTCCTCCAGCCCGGACACGCCGGGCATTGCATGAAACGTAGTGCGGGCCCGGAAGACCCGCCAAGCACTCTGTCCCCACCTCAATTTGACGCGGGCGGTTCCTCACGGCGCGCGAGCAGCCGCTCGGAAAAATCCTGCCGCTCCTCCAGCTCGGCGACCCGGGTCCGCAGCTCGTCGAGTTCAGCGTACAACTCCTCGGGCAACTCTGCCGGGCCTGGTGCCACAGGCCCGTGGCCCGACAGCCGCTGTCCGATCGCTGTGCCGACCGGACCGCGGAGCACCAGCGCCGCGCCACCGATCGTCACGAACCAGATGGGAATCGACGCCGCCGGGCCGAGCTGTGTCGACGCCTCGCCGAGTGCCTTGAACACCACGCCGATGCCGAGCAGGATGCTCAGCACCACCCAGCCACCGACCCCGCCGGGAGGCCGCGGTTCACGCGCCATGACGTCCCTCCCCAATCCGCGGTTGCGCCAGCAGCCGCTCGGTAAACTCGAGCCGCTCTTCGACCTCAGCAAGGCGCGCGTACGCCTGCTCGACCTCGCCGCTGCCGAGACCGCGGTGCTCCACATCGGCAAGGCGTGCCTCGAGGTCTGCCACGCGCTGGGCGAGCATCCCGTCGCCTGCGCCACTCCCCTCGAGCATCGCGGCGATCGCCTTGCCGACCGGGCCGCGGAGCATCAGGTACCCCATCCCGCCCAACCCGACGAGTCCTGCGATGACGAGCTCCACCCCGTGGCGGGCCGCCTGGTCGAGCAGATAGGCCAGAAAAATCAGACTCGCGCCAGCGAGTGCCAGCACCAGCATCATCGCGAGGGAGCGCCCGAACCGTCCGCTCATGTGCCATCTCCCAGTCGTGCGCGATCGCCCTGCTGCGTCAGCATGCGCTCGGCGAAGTCCATCCGATCCTCGATTTCCGGCATCCGAGCGACCGACTGCTCCAGCTCCGCCACCCGGTCGCGCAGCGCCTGCACTTCATCGAGCAGGATCGGATCCTGCCCGCGCTGCTCGATCCGTCGCGCATAGGCACGAACCAGCGGATAGAGAACGATGCCGCCCACGATGATCAGCAGG
>JBBRGR010000011.1:0-12203 GCA_038223815.1 Gemmatimonadales bacterium | reverse complement strand
CCGGAGAATTCCATGCCCGTCTTTGAGTACACCGCCAAGAACGCCACGACCGGCCAGATCCTGAAGGGGAGCCTGGACGTCGCGACCCGCGACGACCTGATCGGGCACCTCCGGAAGAACCGGCTCCTGCTCGTCTCGATGCGCGAGGCACCGAAGGAGATCAAGTTCACGATGCCGGGCGGCGGCGTCGGGACGCGTGACGTGGTGATCTTCACCCGGCAGTTCGCGACGATGATCAACTCCGGCCTCCCGCTGGTGCAGTCGCTGACGATTCTGGCGGCGCAGACCGAGAACCAGAAGCTCAAGGACGTCACCCGCGCCGTGGTCTTCGACGTCGAGGCCGGCAACACGCTCGCCGACGCCTTCGCGAAGCATCCCAGCGCCTTCTCGCAGCTGTACGTCAACATGGTGGCCGCCGGCGAGGCGGGCGGTATCCTCGATACCATTCTGCTCCGCCTGGCGACCTTCCTCGAGAAGAACGACAAGCTGATCCGGAAGGTGAAGAGCGCCATGATCTACCCGGGCGTCATCCTCACGGTGGCAGCCGGCGCGATCGCGATCCTCCTGATCTTCGTCATCCCGGTCTTCCAGGACATGTTCTCCTCGGCCGCGATCGAACTCCCGATTCCGACGCGCGTGGTGATCGGCCTGTCGGAGTTCCTGCAGAGCTTCTGGTGGGCGGTGCTCCTCGTGGCCGGTGCCGTGGCATTCGCCTTCAAGAAGTTCTACGACACCTCGGGCGGCAAGCGTCGCGTGGACTGGGTCCTCCTCCAGATGCCGGTCCTCGGCGACGTGATCCGGAAGTCGGCCGTGTCGCGCTTCACCCGGACCCTCGGGACGCTGATCTCCTCCGGCGTCTCGATTCTCGATGGCCTCGAGATCACCGCCAAGACCGCAGGCAACACCATCATCCAGGACGCCATCATGGCGTCGCGCTCCTCGATCGCCGGCGGCGACACCATCGCCGCGCCGCTTGAGAAGTCGGGCGTGGTCCCCCCGATGGTGATCTCGATGATCGCCGTCGGCGAGCAGACCGGCGGCCTCGATGAGATGCTCTCGAAGATCGCCGACTTCTATGACGACGAGGTCGACGTTGCCGTCGGCAACCTGCTCTCGCTCATGGAGCCGGCCATGATCCTCTTCCTCGGCGTGGTCGTCGGCGGCATCATCGTCGCGATGTATCTGCCGATCTTCGGGATGATGCAGGCGGTGCAGTAATCCTGCGCCCTCGGACTGCTCTGTACCCCGTTTCGTGAGGCAGTGTCGGTTAGCCAATGAGTCCTGCAGGGAGCATGGTACTCCGGTACTGCTGGGGTGACTGGGGGCCGAGTGCCGAGTGCGGCGCGACGGCGTCATAGTCCGCAATCCAGATCGGGATTTGGGCCAGACGGACTCTGCCGTCGACAGATCGGCCCCGCCTGGTCGTCCCGCCGCAGCGTGTTCGCAAACGCCTCGGACATCCCGTTCGAGTGCGGACAGGAGGGCCGCGTGGTGACAGGCACGTAAGCTTACGGTATCGTGGACACCATCTCCATGCTGTGGTAAAAAGCTGCGGCGCCATCACTTCGCGTGATGGCGCCGCTTGTCCGGGCCCTCGGATGCAGTTGGAGACTCGATTCTTCCGCAGGCCTATCGTGGACCGCCATGCCAGGGGCGCCCCCCGCCAGGCCATCCAGTAGTACGTTTACGACCTACGACGCCCACTGACCCAGGGACCCTCATGCTCCGCACCTACCTCGTCGCCATCGTCACCTTCTTCGCCCTTGACCTCCTCTGGCTCGGGGTCGTGGCCAAGGGCTTCTACCGCAGACAGATGGGGCACCTGCTCCGGCCCGACGTCCAGTGGGTCCCGGCGATCGTCTTCTACCTGCTCTTCGTCGCCGCCCTCGTGGTCTTCGTGGTCCAGCCGGCCCAGGAGAAGCAGTCGCTCAAGCACGCCCTCCTGTACGGCGCCTTCTTCGGGCTGGCGACCTACGCCGCCTACGATCTGACCAACCTCGCCCTGGCCAAGGACTTCCCGACCATTGTCGCGGTGGTCGATCTGGCGTGGGGGGCGACGCTCTCGGCGGCGGTGGCGGGGGTGGCGTTCACGTGGGGCTGAGGCGCTCCAGACGGCGGAAGTCGAGTTGTTCAGAGTTCCCTTGGGACCAGAAAAGCGGGCCTGAGAGACGTGCGGTTAGGATTCCGCTCTGCACCAAGAATCGCCGAGTCCGCGCCATCGTTGGGTTGACTGGCTAGCGGCTCCCCGCTCGGACGCCGATTCACGAGCTCTCCCCACGTCATGTCAGGAGTTGCCAGCACGAGAATGCTACTAACTCGACATACGAGGGTGGGCGACCGGGTACACCGCGAAACCTAAGACCTAGTTTGGAGTCCGGGCAGCGAGATCCGTCACTCATGCAATCGCACAAGCTCTATCTGTGCTCGGTACCCCAATTCGGCGAGGCAGTCCGGGAAGCGTAGATTGCTTACCTACCGGAGGGTCGTCGGATGGAAACGCATCGACGGAAAGCAGACGGACGGCGGGTATTCACGCCGCAGTTTAAACAGGCCCAAGTCGCCCGGATCGAGCGCCACGAGCGCACGGTCGCCGAGCTCGCCCGCGAGTTGGTCGTCGAGGCACAGCTCATCCGCACGTGTGCGGGTCGGACCAGTGTCGGCCGCCCCGCGCGCTACGCCAAGGGCGACGATCGCGTGCTGGAACGGCGACATCGTGCAAGTCGCCCTTGCCTTCAACTGCCATGATCGCGAAATCCTGGCCCATGTCGCCGTGCCGCGCGACCTGCGGGCGATCGACATCAGGGCGCTGATGACGCACGGCGTGACGGCCCGATTCAGCGTCGACGCGCGTGCCGCAAGCACGATCCCGGGGGCTGACGACGACGGCAGTCCTTTCACCGCGCTCGAGACGATCAGCACAGCCGAGCGGCTGCACCTGGTGCCGGTCAGCACGCCGCCCACGAGTTCGCAGTCGAACGGGATGTCGGAGGCGTTTGTGAACACCCTGCGGCGGGCCTATCAGGTCGGGGCCGAACTGTCGACCGCCGCGAACGTGCTGGCCCGGATCCCGGCCTGGATCGCCAACTACAATGCCGTCGCGCGCCGCACTCGTCACTCGACTACCAGTCACCCGAGCAGTACCGGAGAAGCACGCTCCCCGCACGACTCATTGGCTAACCGAAACTGCCTCACCAAGCGGGGTACAGGGCACGACCTTTTGCGATGTGTTTGCTGATAGTACGTATCTTGGAAGAATCGCCGTTGAATGTGGAGACCGACGGCTTGCGCGAGCCGTACGCGGGCACTGGTTGGCCCTTGCCTGCGAGGTCGAGGATGGGCCGAACCCGGTCGAGCTCAAGCTGTTTCGAATTCGGGGGCCGTGACGCAGAGCGTGCGGCTGTTCCTGCGGGCGCGGTGCTCTCGGCGACCGTGGCGGGGGTGGTGTACGAGTTGGGGTGAACGGGGAACGGGGAACGGCGGGGTCTCCGAGCCAAATACACTCGGGCGCTTTCCTGCCTATTCAGTGCGTTGTGCTTCGACCGTGTTACCGAGTGGAACAACTTCGGAGTCCCCGCCGCTCGCGCGTTGCGCGAGGGCGGGGCACTGCCCCCCCCGACTATACTCCGAGACGCACCGGGTTGCCCCCACCCCGCTGCCTCCCGCAACCCCGAGTGCCTCATGAAGGCCCCTGCCCCGCTCCTCCTGCTCTTCGCCGCGGTACTTCCGGCGGCAGCCCAGCAGGGAGCCCCCCCACTCTCCGTTGCGGATACCTCGATCTTCGCGCCGTTGGTGCTCCCGACCGCCAACGAGTATCGCGCCGGCAGCGGGCGTCCCGGTGTGCGTTACTGGCAGAACCGCGCGGACTACGATATTGCCGCGACGCTCGATACCACGGCCAAGCGCATCACCGCAACGATGTCGCTCCGCTACACCAACAACTCGCCCGACACGCTCACCTACATCTGGCTGCAGACCGAGCAGAACGCCTTCAAGGCGAACTCGCTCAACTCCTACATCTTCCCGCAGGACTCGCGCTTCGGTGCCCGCGGCTTTGAGGGCGGTTACGTCTTCGACAAGGTCGAGCAGGTGGTGGCAGGGGCGAAGACCGGAGCACCCGGTCGCCGCATGGCGGTGCAGACCCGCGACCACGAGACCGTGACCAAGGTGCTGCTCGCCGAAGCGCTCGCGCCAGGGAAGAGCACCACGCTTGCCATCGTGTATCACTTCCTGGTGCCGGAGCACGGTGCCGACCGGATGGGGCGTGATGGGCCGCTCTACGAGATCGCGCAGTGGTATCCACGCGTCGCCGTGTATGATGATGTGCGGGGCTGGAACGTCGAGCCCTACCTCGGGCAGGGCGAGTTCTACCTCGACTTCGGCAACTACAACCTCGCCATCACGCTGCCAGCCGGCTACATCGTCGCCGCGACCGGTGCGTTGCAGAACCCGGCCGACGTGCTGACGTCGACCCAGCTCGCGCGGCTCGCGAAGGCCGCCAAGTCCGATACCGTGATCCGCATCATCACCGCCGCCGAGCTGACGAGCGGCGCGGCGCGTCCGCGGACCACCGGCACGATGACCTGGAAGTTTGCCGCGAAGAATGTCCGCGACGCGGTCTGGGCCGCCTCGCCGGAATACCAGTGGGACGCCAGCAGCTGGCAGGGGATCCTGGCCTACAGCTACTATCGCCCGAAAGCGGCCGCCAACTGGTCCGACGCCGCCGATCAGTCGCGCATGTCGATCATCGAATACTCGGAGCGGTGGTTCCAGTATCCATGGCCTCACATTTCGGCGATCGAAGGGCCGATCTCGGGCATGGAATACCCGATGATTGCTATGGAAGCCCAAGGCGAAGATGTCTACGACCTCTTCAACGTGGTGACGCACGAGATCGGGCACATGTGGTTCCCGATGATCGTCGCGTCCAATGAACGCACCCGGATGTGGCAGGATGAGGGCTTCAATACCTTCATCAATACCTTTGCCGAGGCGCGTCGTTACCCGGAGAAGGGCGACCAGATGGCCCGCGCCAAGCAGGAGCGCGACATCATCGAGCAGGTCATGCGGGCCGGCGTCGACAAGCCGATCGACATCGGGCCCGACCGGATCAACCCGCAGTTCCTGGGCATCGCCGCGTACCTGAAGCCGAGCGTCGGCCTGCAGCAGCTGCGCCAGGAGATCCTCGGCCCCGAGACATTCGACGAGGCCTTCCGGGAATACATCCGTCGTTGGGCGTACAAACACCCGACCGCGGCGGACTTCTATCGCACCATGGAGGACGCCTCCGGTCGCCGGCTCGACTGGTTCTGGCGCGGCTGGTTCGTCGAGAACGCGCGCTTCGACCAGGCGATCGAATCGGTGGTCACCCGGCCGAACGGCACCTCGCAGATCACCTTCGGCAACCGCGCTCGGGGCGTGCTGCCGATCCGCGCCCGCTTCACCTTCAGCGACGGCACCACGCAGCACCTCGACTATCCTGCCGAAGTATGGAGCCTGAACAGCGCGCGCTACCTGCGGAGCTTCACCTTCACCGGCAAGACGCTGACGAAGGTCGAGATCGATCCGGAAGGGCGTCTCGTGGATTTTGATCGGACCAACAACGTGTGGAACGCGTCGAAGCCGTAGGCGGGGAACGGAGAACGATCGTCGCAAACCGGTGAGGGGTGAGGGGCAAGGGGTTGTTCCCCCTCACCCCTCACCGTTCACCCTCCGCCCCCTCGCAGTATCTTTCCCCCATGCTCCTCCCCCTGCTCGCCATCATGCTGGCCGCCACCCCCCAGGACAGTACGCGCCTGGCCTCCGCGCTCCGTACGACCCTCGATGCCCCGCGGGTCCTGGCGATGCGCTGGGGGGTGCTGACGGATGTGCGCGAGGGGATGCGGTCCGCCTATGACCGTCGCGCGTGGCAGCCGCTCTGGCTCGACGGCCGTCAGCCGACCGCGGCGGCGCGCGCCGTGGTCCGCGAGCTGGCGCTGGCGGGCGACCGGGGACTCGATCCGGCCGATTACGATGCGGCGTGGTTGACGTCCGAGCTTGCTCTGCTTGGTTCGCGCGACGACTCGGCCCGTGCCGTCTTCGACCTCGCACTCTCGAGCGCCGCGACGCGCTATGCCCTGGCACTCGACCGCGGTCGCGTCGACCCGAAACAGCTGCATCGGGCGCTCACCATGGCGCGCGATTCCTTCGACACCCCCGGTACGCTCACCGCGCTCGCGAGCACCCCGAACCCGGTGCCGATGCTCCGCGCGCTGGAGCCGCCGTTCTACCACTATCGGCGTCTCGTCTCGGTGCTGCAGACCTACCGCATTCTCGCGGCGGACTCCACGCTGGCGGAGCTGCCGACAATCCCGCGCGGTCTGCGCCCCGGGACGGTCTATGAGGGCGCGCCGAAATTGCGGCGGCTGCTGACCCTGCTCGGCGATCTGACGGACAGCGCCGCCGTGCGCCGGCCCGCCGAGGGCGACACACTCTATGATGCGCCTCTCGAGCTCGCAATCCGCCGCTTCCAGCGGCGCCAGGGTTTCGGTCCCGATGGCATCATCGGCGACTCGACGCGTCTCCGCCTGACGCGCACCTTCGCCACGCACGTGCGGCAGATCGAGTTGACGCTGGAGCGGTGGCGCTGGCTCCCCCGGACCTTCAGCGCACCACCGATCCTCGTCAACATTCCCGGCTTCAAGCTCTCCGCGCTCACGGGCACCACCGACGCCGAGTCGGAGATGCTCACGATGGATGTGGTGGTGGGCACGGCGGTCAAGCATGATACGCCGCTGCTCGCCGTGGACATGGTGGCCGTGCAGTTCCATCCCCCCTGGTACGTCCCGACGTCGATCATGCGGAACGAGTTGAAGCCCAAGGCGCTCGCAGACCCCGGCTATCTGCTCCGGGAGCAGTATGACCTGCTCATTGGCACAACGATCGTGCCGCCGACCTCCGAGAACATCGGCCGGATCGGCAGCGGGGTGGTGATGCGCCAGCGGCCCGGCTCGATCAATTCGCTCGGCCGGGTGAAGTTCGTGATGCCCAATCCGCAAGCCATCTACCTGCATGACACACCCGCCCGGACCCTCTTCGCGCGCGTGCGCCGCGATTTCTCGCACGGCTGCATCCGCGTCTCGGATCCCACGGCGCTCGCCACCTTCCTGCTGCGCGATCAGGCGATCTGGCCAGCCCCTCGCGTGGATTCCGCGATGGCGGGGGATTCGACGCGTCAGGTCATGCTGAGCAAGCGCGTGCCGGTCTTTCTCACCTATCAGACCGTGGTGGTGAAGGAGTCCGGGGAGGCGTTCTTCTACCGCGACATCTACGGGCACGATCGGACCCTCGATCGCGCGCTGCGGAAGGGCTACCCCTACACCGCTGCCGCGACGCGCTGAGCCGGATCCCCTGCGCGTGTCACTCCTGACTCCCGCGCTTTCGGTGGATGCCGCGATCGTCGCACGCAACGCGGCGCGCGTCGCTGCCTACGCCACGGCGCATGGGCTCTCCTGGCGGCCGCACGTGAAGACGCACAAGTCGCCTTGGGTCGCCGCCCAGCAACTCGCGTCCGGCGCGCGCGGACTCACCTGCGCCACCCCGCACGAGGCCGAGGTGATGCGCGAGGCGACGAGTGACCTGCTGCTCGCCTATCCGCCGGTCGGTGCGGGGCGCCTCGCACGGATCGCGGAACTGGCACCGCACGCCGCGCTTGGCGTGATGCTCGACTCGGCGGCGGCGGCGAGCGGACTCTCCGGCGTGCTCAGCGCGCGCGGTGCATCGGTCGGGGTGATCGTGGAACTCGACGCCGGGATGCACCGGACTGGTGTCGTTGGCGTGGCTGCGGCGGTCGCGCTGGCGCGCGCGGTCGATGCGCTGCCGGCGCTCACCTTCGAGGGGTTCGGTTTCTATCCCGGTCACCTGCGGGATGCTGGCCCTGGTGCCGACGGGGAGCTGGCGCGGTTGTCGGCGCTGGTCACGGAGCTCCGCGCGGCCGCATCGGCCTCGGGGCTCGATGTGCGGACCGTGTCGTGTGGCTCGACGCCGCTCCTCTGGCGCTCGCACGAGATCGCCGGGATGACCGAGCTGCGCGCCGGGACGGCGGCCTACTTCGACCGCACCTCCGTGCTCGGTGGTGTCTGCGCGGAGGAGGATTGTGCCGCCACCGTCATCGCCACCGTGGTCAGCGTCGCCGTGCCCGGGCAGGCCGTGGTCGATGCCGGGGTGAAGGCGTTGGGGCGCGAGTCGATCCGCGGCAGCAGCAGCGCTCCGGGCTATGCCGCCGTGCAGGGGCGCCCAGAGGTCCCGGTGGTGCGCCTCTCCGAGGAGCACGGGATCCTCGACCTGACTGCGACCGACTGGCGTCCCCGCCTCGGCGAGCAGGTGCACCTCCTCCCCAACCACATCTGCATTGCGGTGCACTGCTTCGACACGATGCAGGTGCGGCATCCGGATGGGCGGATCGAGACGATGCCGATCGCTGCCCGGGGGCGCTGACCGCGGTCTCTCGCACGACCTGACGACCAACGACCAACGACCAACGACTCACGACGTCCCCCGCCACCCTCCATACCCTGCGTTCAGATCCACCACGTCGGTGAATCCCATCCGCTCGAGCACCGACGCGCCGATCGCCGAGCGGGTGCCGCCCTGGCAATGAATCGCCAACGGGGTCGCTCGGTCAAGCGCGTCGAGTGTCTCGGTCACGGTGCCGAGGGGATGATGCTCCGCGCCAGGGAGGTGCCCGACCTTCCACTCGTTCGCTTCCCGGAGGTCGATCACGTGCCGCCCCGCGGTCTGGAGCGCTGCTGCATCGTTGATATCGCCACGGGTCGTGCTCGCGGTCGCGGTGGCGATCGCATCGAGGCCGAAGGCGCCGACCACGCGATCGAGTCCGATTGACGCCAGCGCACGCTGGGCCTCGGTGGCCGCAGCCTCATCCGGGGCGATCAGCGCAATGTCCTGATCGTATGGCAGCAACCATCCGGCCCAGGTCGTGAAGGCCTTGATCAGCGGGAGGTTCAGCGTGCCCGGGACGTGGCGTACCGCGAATTCCGCGGAGGGGCGAAGGTCCACCACGACGCCCTGCGTCAGCGCGGTGGTCAACGCCTGCGCCGCAAGCGGCACGGGTGCCGCGCGCGCACCGATCAGTGGGGGGCCCTCCCGATTGATCCGCTTCATCGTGCCGAAATAGCGTGGTGGTGCGGGCTGCCCTTCGAGGACCGACGCGACGAACGCGGACTCGTCGTGGATGGCGAAGGCCCAGTTGGTGCGCCGCTCGTAGCCGAGCGTGCTCGTTGGCATCGCCCCGAGCGCCTTGCCGCAGGCCGAGCCCGCGCCGTGGCCGGGCCAGATCTGCAGATAGTCGGGGAGCGCGGCGGTTCGCTGGAGCGAGCGGAAGAGGTCGCGTCCTCCCGCTTCCATGGTGCCGACGACGTGGGCGGCCCGCTCCAGCAGGTCGGGCCGCCCGACGTCGCCCACGAAGAGGAAGTCGCCCGAGACCATCGCGACCGGGTCCGCGCTGCGTGCGGTATCGGTCACGATGAAGATCAGGTGCTCCGGTGTGTGCCCCGGTGTGTGCCAGACATCGAGACGCACCCCGCCCATCACGATCTGGTCGGTGTCGTGCAGCAACGTCGCTCCCGCGTCGGCGGCGAAGGCGTACTGCCAGTCCTGTCCTCCCTCTCCCGAGAGCAGCAGCATGGCGCCGCTCTGGCTCGCCAGTTCGCGGGCGCCCGACACGAAGTCGGCGTGAATGTGCGTCTCCGTCACGCGGGTGATTCGCACGCCTTCTTCGCGCGCGGCGGCGAGATAGGGGGCCACGTCGCGCGCGGGGTCGATCACGATCGCCTCGCCGGTGCGTTGGCATCCGATCAGATAGGAGGCGTGGGCGAGGCGGTCATCATAGAAGCGACGGACGAGCATCTGCGGGCTCCGGTCGAGGCGCGCCTAGCGGCGCAGTTCGCCCGCGAGCATGACGATCGCGAGCAGCAACAGAAGTATGGCGAAGGCACGGGTCAGCGTGCGAGGGCCGAGGTGCGGCGCGAGACGGGTGCCGAGCGCCATCCCGACCAGCGCAGCGCCGGTGACCTGCATCATGAGCGGCACGTCGAGTGTCACCCGACCGATCCACCCGGCACCTGCCGCGGCGGTGTTGAGCGCGATCACGGCCAGCGAGGTGGCGGTGGCGGCGGCCATCGGCAGCCCGAGCACGCCAGTCAACGCCGGGACGATCAGGAATCCGCCGCCCACGCCGACCAACCCGGTGAGGAGCCCCACTGCCCCCGCCGCCAGCAGCATCGCGGGGGTGCCGGCGCGCGCGGTGGCGGTGGTCGGCTGGGGACCACCGGTCATCCGACTGGCCCGGCGCCACATCGCGGTGGCGGCCACCAGCATCGTCCCCGCGAAGACGAGCATTCGCGGCGTGTCGGCGAGGCCCGCACCGAGTCGGGCCGCGAGGAACGAGACGGTCATGGCAACGCCCGCGAAGCCGAGGACCGTGCTGAGCTGAAGCGGGCCGGCACGCCACCGGGCGAATGCGCCGACAGCCGCCGTGATGCCAACGACGGGGAGCGACATCGGCACCGCCACGCCCGGGGCGATGCCGAGGAGGTGCACCAGCACCGGGACCGCGAGGATCGACCCGCCCCCCCCGAGGAGCCCGAGGGCGAGGCCGACGACGATGAATCCGAGCAAGCCGGCGATGGTCATCCCAGCGCGCGATTCAACAGGTCCGCCAGCCGCACACTCGCGCGGAGGACGCGGTCTTCCAGGATCGGACGGACCTTGGCCAGATAGCGGTCATCGAGCTCGAGCGAACGGGGCAGGAAGGGGTAGGCGACGTCACGAGAGACGGCGTGCGACTCCATCGCCCACTCGAGGATGCTTCCGCTGGTGAGTCGCCCGAGGTCACCGCGCTGCCGCAGGGTGCGTTCCACCTGCACCACGAGTTGCTCCTCTGAGACTCCCGTGGCGAGCAGGAGTCCCGTGTCCCAGATCGCATGGAGATTGCCTGGCTTGCCGTCATAGGTGAGCTTGACGTCGTTGCCACCACGATCGCCGCGATCCCCCACGTGCAGCGGCTGATGCATGTCGCCCACCAGGTGGACGACCCACTTCAGCGCCTCGGCGCGCTCGGCCCGCGGGAGGGTGCGGTTGCTGAGCCTGGCAAGCTGTGTTTCCAGCGCACCGATCACACAGGCGCCGTGGGGACAGACTGCGGCCGGGCGGTAGATCGAATCCCAGATCGGAATGTTGACGTAATGCCACGGGCCGGTCTCGGGGCGCTCCGACCGGATCTGATCGGCCCAGCTGGCCACGGACGCCAGGGACTCGCCGGGGAGGAGCGCACGGACAGCCTGCCGTGCCTCGGGGGTGAGCCGACCGGCCGCCACGCGGGCAATGACGCGGTGTCCGAACTGCCCCCAGAACTCGTCACGGTCGGCGCGGGCAGGTGTCGCGGTGACCAGGAGCGCGAGGGCGGCAAGCAGCAGACGGCGCATCGGTCAGACTCCAGCAGATGAAGGACGCAGCGCCAACGCGGCGACGCTGACACATTCTAGTCGAGTGGGACGGCCGCCGTGTGCAGGGGCGCCGTGTGTGGTCGTCCACGAGATACCCCTGATGCGGAGTTGTGACTGGTGCGTTGCATCCTGACCGTGCTGACCCTCTGTGGGACCATTGCTCCCCTCGTCGCCCAGAGCGCGTCGGTGCCCACGCCGGGGTCGCGCATCACGACGGCCGGCGTCGAGCGGGCGGCGGCCACCGTGGACTCGGTCTTCGTCGAGAAGCGCACGTCCAGCGGGCAGGTGGACGTGGGAGACTTCACGGCGTACCTGCTCGCGCGCCTCGGTGTCCCGCCCTTCCCGGATTCGCTCGCCTTCCGGGTGACGTCCGACAGTACCCGCATCCGGATCCGCGGACGGCTGATGGACTTCCCGGCCGATTCCCGCGCCGAACTTGGGCCGATCTTCTCCTTCGTGGACTCCACCTCGTCGTTCGTGGCGGAGCTTTCGATGCCACAGCGCGACAACGGGGTCATGCGCTTTCGGCTGGAGCGACTGCTGGTACGGGACTTCCCGGTGCCGGAGTTTCTCTTCCTTCCCGCCTTGGCAGAGTACGCACGGCGCTATCCGGTGCTGACGTCGGGGGGGCGTGAGTTCCTGGTGGCCATGCCGACCGACGCCCGGGTGGGGATCGGGAAGGATGTGCTGGAGTTGCGGATGCCG
>JBBRGR010000010.1:0-12416 GCA_038223815.1 Gemmatimonadales bacterium | reverse complement strand
GCGACCTGGTCGAGCTGATCGACCGCGCCTTCCTCGGTGCTGCCGCAGACACTGACCAGCGCCAGCACCGGCGTCCACTCCGCCGCGCACCCCTGCAGGATCTCCCACAGCGCCCCGGGATCCATCCGCGCATGCGCATCGACAGGCACGCGCACCAGGCACCGCCCCCCGATTCCCAAGGCCCGGGTGATCTTCTCCCACGAGTAGTGCGCGGTCGAGGCCACCAGCACCACACCGGCAGGCAGCGCATCGCCGTAGGAGGCGGCCAGTTGCCGGCCGTAGTCCTGATAGCCGATCGCGGCCAGCGAGTGTGCTTCCAGCACGGCGTGTGCCTCGCCCGGCGGCAGGAGGTGGTGGAAGGCCGCATCGGCGTCGAGCGTGTCGTGGGGCGCGAGGTTCAGCAGCTGCCAGAGCGAGAGGTCGGTGATCTGCTGTGGGCGGCCGTTCGGGAGGTGCACGGCCAGTGCCACCCGTGCGCGCGCCGAGGCCAGGGCGAGCGCCACCCCGTGATAGCGAATGCTGCGGGCAATCCACAGCGCCTCGAAATTGGCGATCGTCCCGCCAGAGGTCAGATGACCCCACGCCTGTTGCGGGGCGTAGCCGATCATCGCCGCGAGTTGCTCCGAGACCTCGCGTTCCATGCACGAGGTGACCGGCGACGCCTCGGCCGCGACGTTGTTCGGATTGTAGAGCATGGCGGCGAGGTAGCCGAGTTGCGCGGCGAGGGTCTGTTCGCCGACCATGTGGCCGAGGTAGCGGCCGCTCGGGAAAGGGACGTCGCGCTTCAGCGTCAGCAGCAGATCGCGGAACTCCCGGGTGAGGGTCGCGCGCGCACGCGCGGCACCAGCAGCGGCCAGTCGTTCCGTGGAGAGCACCGCGCCATCCTCGGGGTGCAGGTCGCGCCGCCAGGCGACATGCTCGCGGATCGCCTCCGCCGCCAGGGTCTCCAGCAGCTCGGCGTTCTCGCCGCCGGGCCCGAGAAACCACGCGGCGAGCGCCTCGCATGGCAACGCGTTCACCCGGCGGCCCCGGGCACCACCAACGCCTTGAGGACGCGCCGCTGTTCCACCGCCTCGAGCGCCTCCTGCACGCGCTCAAGGGGGTAGCGCCCCGAGACCTGCTCCGCCCATGGGATGCGGTCCCCCCACGCGGTGGCGAACTCCACCGCGCGATGGAAGTGCGAATAGTCGGAGCCCCAGACGCCACGAATCTCGACATGCGTGCGGTTGATCTGGCGATGCGGATTGAGTGGGGTGTCGCCGTGGTCGGAGTACTGGCCACAGACCACGACGCGCCCGCCATCGCGCACCAGGTCGAGCGCCTGCGTCACGGCAGCCGGCGCACCCGCAGCCTCGAGGACGACGTCGGCGCCACGTCCCCCCGTCAGACGCCGCACTTCGGCCGCGCGTTCCTCTGCGGGGATGTCGAGCCCGATGGTGTGCGTGGCACCCATCCGCTTCGCAAAGGCGAGCCGATCGGCGGGGTCGCCGATGGCGATCACCTGCCCGGCACCCGCCGCAGAGGCGAGCGCGATGAGTGACTGGCCGACGGGGCCCGCGCCCAGCACGACCACACTCTGCCCGAGGCGCACCTCGGCGCGGTCCATCGCGTGGATCGCGGTGACGAGCCCGCATCCCCCTCCGATGAAGGTCTCGGGGCGCAGTGCGGTCGGAAGGCGCAGCATGGTGGTGCCGGGCTTCAGCCAGATTGCCTCGGACCAGCCGCCGAGGAGGCCGTCATCCACGCCGAAGGTGATGCCATACACCCTGCGGTGCGGACAGCGCGTGGTCTGCTTCGCCACGAGGCACTGCCAGCAGTGATTGCAGGTCCCGTGCACATCAAGAAAGGTGACGACGTCGCCCTCCTTGAAGCGCACGCCCTGGAGGTCGGTCAGCTTCCCGCTGACAGCGGCGAGGACCCCGACACTCACATGCCCCGGAATGATCGGGAAGGGGACCCCCGGCATGCGACCACGCCAGATGTGCACGTCCGTGCCGCAGACCTCGGAGTAGAGCGTCCGGAGCAGCGCCGACCCGGGCGAGAGGGTTGGCGTCGAAAATTCCACCACGCGCGGGGTCGCGTTCGGCGTGTCGAGCACAGCGGCGCGGATCGTTTCACCCAGACGGGACATGAGGGAACTCCCTGGCAAAGTACGGATGAGGGTCATCCATCATCCATCATCCATCATCCATCATCCTTGAACCCCAACAACCGCAACGCATTGGCGATCACCAGCAGCGTGCTCCCTTCGTGGCCGATCACCGCGGGCCCCATGGTGAGAATGCCGCTTGCCGCGAGGACCAGCAGGGTCAGCATCACGCCGCCGGCGAAGACGAGATTCTGGCGGACGATGCTGCGGGTACGCCGTGCCAGCCCGATCGTCCACGGCAGCCGGGCGAGGTCGTCACCCATCAGCGCCGCATCGGCCGTCTCGAGGGCAGCCGCGGTCCCGGCGCCCCCCATCGCAATCCCGACGGTCGCAGATGCCAGCGCCGGTGCATCGTTGACCCCGTCACCGACCATCACGACGGAGCCATGCTCGGCGAGCAGCGCCTTGATCGCGGTCACCTTGTCTTCGGGAAGGAGTTCGGCGCGCACTTCGTCCACACCGACTTCTTTCCCCACCGCATTCCCCACCCCTTGATGGTCGCCGGTGAGCATCACCAACGGAGCAAGCTTGAGGGCGCGCAGGCGCGCGAGCGTTGCGGGGACCGAGGGGCGCGGAGGATCGAGCAGGCCAAGCACCCCGAGCCATTCCTCGCCCCGACGCACGATCATCATGCTGCGTCCGCGTTCGCCGAGGTCGGCCAGTGCGGTGGCGATGGCGGGAGGGAAGGCGATGCTGTCGTCGGTCCAGAGGCGGGCACTGCCGACCAGCGTGGGGATGCCGTCCACGTCGGCGCGCACACCGCGCGCCGTGATGCTCTGCAGTTCCCCGGCGACCGGGAGTGTCAGCCCATCCGCCGCAGCGCGACGGACGACGGCCTGCGCGAGCGGATGCTGCGAGCGCGCTTCCACGGCGGCGGCGACCGCGAGCAGCGCCCCGGCCGTGACGCCGTCCATCGGCACAACGTCGGTGACCTCGGGGCGACCCATGGTCAGCGTCCCGGTCTTGTCGAAGGCCACGGCCTTCACGCCCGCGAGTGCCTCGAGCGAGGCGCCCCCCTTCAGCAACACGCCGTGCCGTGCCGCCTGCGCGATCCCGGCGAGCATCGCCGCCGGTGCCCCCAGGGCAATCGCGCACGGGGACGCCGCGACCAGCACCGTCATGCCGCGATAGAGACTCTCACTCCAGCTCATCCAGCCGAGGAGGGCGGGAACGACGATCAGCAAAACGTCGGCGATCACGACCACGGGGACGAAGACGCGCTCGAATCGCTCGGTGATCCGTTGCGTCGGGGCCTTCGCCGCCTGTGCCTCCTCGACCAGCCGGATGACCCGATCGAGGGTCCGGTCGCCGACGGCGCGCGTGGCGATGAGCTCGAGCGCGCCCTCGCCATTCACGGTGCCAGCGAAAACCTCGTCGCCCGGCGCCTTGTCCACCGGCACCGACTCCCCGGTGATCGGTGCCTGATTGACGCCGGAGCGCCCAGCGCGCACGGTCCCGTCGGCTGGCAAGCGCTCGGCCGGTCGCACGACGAGGACGTCGCCGATGCGGACCTGCTCGACCGGGATCTCCACCTCGACGCCATCCCGAAGAAGGCGTGCCTGCGCTGGCGCGAGATCGGCCAGATCCCGGATGGCCGAGCGCGCACGATCCAGCGCGTACTCTTCCATCGCATTGGCCAGCGCAAAGAGAAAGAGGAGGAAGGCGCCTTCCGCCCACGCGCCAACGCTCGCCGCGCCGATCGCGGCGATGAGCATGAGAAAGTCGATGTCGAGCCGGAATGTGCCTTCGCGGAGCGCTCCCACGAGGTGCAGCATGGGGAGCCGACCCCCGATGACCCCGACCAATGAATATCCCGCGATCGCGACCCAGTTCGGGAAGGAGCCGGAGCGGTCAACGATCCAGCTGGTGAGGAGGAGCAGCCCGGCGACGGAAGCCCACGCCAGCCCCTCGTGCCGTGCGAGCAGCCGGGCAAGGCGAGACGGCGCTCCCGTCCCGAAGAGCGTGCGCTCCAACCATCCGCGTGCCTGTTCCATGCAGCCCCCCCCCGGCCGACCCACGACCCTCCTGAAGAGTAGCGAGGTTCGGATCCGGTGTCGGTGATCAGCTCGTGGGGGGGGCGTGCGTCTCGCGAAGAATGGTCCGCATCCGGATCGAGAGCTTCTCGATTTCCTGGAGGCCGCGCTTGACGTCGTCCGTCATCGGTGCATCGCCGAGGAGGAGGAGCTGGGTCTCGGCGAGGAGGGCGGCCAACGGATTGGCCAGGTCATGACGGAGCCTCGCGATCGGATCGGGCGCTGGCATCGGGTCCTCGTCAGCGGAGAAAGGGAACGGGGACGAAGGTCAGCAGGAAGACCACGATGCAGGCGAAACCGGTCCATCGGCCCGCCGACAATACCGGACGCTCCGGCAGGACCACCGCTGGATGCGTCCAGCGTCCGCCGCCAATCGCGAAGGTGAGGGCAACCCAGAGATACCACATCGGCGCCCGCTGCGCGAGGACGAGCAGCATGGCCACCACCAGCAAGCCGATGAGCTTCTGGCGCCGGCCAAGCAACCCGTACAGCACATGCCCCCCATCCAGCTGCGAGAGCGGCAGCAGGTTGAGGCCGGTGATGAAGAGCCCCACCCAGCCGGCGAAGGCCTGCGGCGAGAGCAGCACCGCGCCCGTCCCGGGCAGGAGCCAGTCGCGCATGGTGTGGGTCAGGAACGAGTCGCCGAGAAAGGCGGGGCGACCGGCAAAGAGCACGAACGAGGGTGCCCCGGGGAGCGGAATGGCGACCCGGTGCGAGAGCTGGTAGCCCCAGACCATCACCGCGACCGCGACCACGAAGCCCGCCAGCGGCCCGGCGGCCCCGACATCCAGCAACTGACGTCGATCATAGACCGGCGAGCGGAGGCGGATGTAGGCCCCGAGTCCTCCGATCGGCGAGAGATTGGGCGGGACCGGGAGGAAGTAGGGGGGCGAGACGTCGATCGCGTAGCGCCGTGCGGCGAAATAGTGCCCCAGCTCGTGGACCAGGAGAATCAACAGGAGGGGCGCCGCGAACTCCCATCCCGGGAGGAGGACACGCCAGCCGCCCTGGACCACGAATTCCGCAAACTCCAGCACGGACCGGATCGCGCCCCAAAAACCAGGGTGCACGGTCGGCACCCATCGGCCGAGGAGGACACTCCCGGCGCCAAGGGTGCAGAGGATCGTGAGGAGGAGGAGTCCGCCGTGCCAGAGCCAGCGCTCGGGGCGCGCGGGCACGGTCCCCTGGATCAGGACGAGCCGGGTCCGGGCGTCATCCCCCCAGTACCACGCGCCGGGCCATTCCTTGAGGAGCGTCGCCAACGCCGGGGAGGGGCCCCGATGTTCCGCGGCCACCACCCCGTCGAGCACCTCGCGGGTCCCAGCGAGCGGCTGGGAGCGCCAGACCGTGAAGAATTGGCGGGGGTCCGTCACAGGAGGTGTTGACGCCGTCGCGGGCGCCTCGTATCATTTGGCAATCGCAGGTACCCCCGCACCTCTTCCGATGGTCTTCTCCGCGCACGGCGCGAGCTCATACGCCCCACTTCCAGAACGATCGTCCTTCACCCCCACCCCCTTGGTCGCACGGCGTGTTGCCACGCGGGGCCGGTGACGTCATCCGGAGTCTTCCGTGGATATTGCTGAACTGAAACAGAAGTCGGTCGCCGAGCTGCACGTGCTGGCGGCGGAACTCAACATCACCAACTACTCGGGCCTCCGCAAGCAGGACCTGATCTTCCGCATCGAGCAATCGCTGCTCGACAAGGATACCGTGATCCGCGGCGAGGGGGTCCTCGAGATCCTCCCGGAAGGGTACGGCTTCCTCCGTTCCCAGGACTGGAACTACCTCTACGGCCCTGACGACATCTATGTGTCGCCGAGCCAGATCAAGCGCTTTGACCTGCGCACCGGCGACACGGTGCAGGGACAGGTGCGACCGCCGAAGGAAGGGGAGCGCTACCTCGCCCTCCTGAAGGTCGAGAGCGTGAACTTCGAGGAGCCGGACAAGACCAAGACCCGGATTGCCTTCGACAACCTGAAACCGCGCTACCCCGATGAACGGCTCCGCCTCGAGGGGAGCAAGAACGACCTCTCCATGCGCGTGGTCGATCTCATGGCGCCGATCGGCAAGGGACAGCGTGGCTTGATCGTCGCGCCCCCGAAGGCCGGCAAGACGATCCTGCTGCAGAAGCTGGCGAATGCGATCACCGAGAATCACCCGGAGACCTACCTGATCGTGCTGCTCATCGACGAGCGGCCGGAAGAGGTCACCGACATGCAGGAGAACGTCCAGGCCGAGGTCATCGCCTCGACCTTCGACGAGCCGGCGGATCGGCATGTGCAGGTGGCCGACATGGTGATCGAGAAGGCCAAGCGCCTGGTGGAGCATGGCCGCGACGTGATCATCCTCCTCGACTCGATCACCCGTCTGGCGCGTGCGCACAACGTCGTGGTGCCACACTCGGGCAAGATCCTGTCCGGCGGCGTCGATGCCAACGCCCTGCAGAAGCCGAAGCGCTTCTTCGGGGCGGCGCGCAACATCGAGGGCGGCGGCTCCCTCACCATCATCGCGACGGCGCTGATCGATACCGGCTCGCGGATGGACGAGGTGATCTTCGAGGAGTTCAAGGGCACCGGCAACTCCGAACTCGTCCTCGACCGTCGCCTCGCGGACCGCCGCATCTATCCGGCGATCGACATCAACAAGTCGGGCACCCGGAAGGAGGAGCTCCTCCTCGACAAGGACGAGCTCAACCGCGTCTACCTGCTCCGCAACTTCCTGGCGGACATGCCGGTGGTCGAGGCGATGGAGTTCCTGCTGGAGCGGATGAAGCGGACCAAGAGCAACAAGGAGTTCTTCGCGTCGATGGCGCAATGACGGAATCGATGATCGATGGTCGATGATCGATCCTCGATGATTCCTCGGGATGGTCGGGTGATGGCGTTGGACTGGGGCCACGCCCGCATCGGCGTCGCCATCACCGACGAGACGCAGCTGCTCGCCTCCCCGCTCGACACGCTGACGCGCCGGGCGGGGAAACGCCTCCCGCTTGGTCCCTTCCTCGACATCGTCGAACGCGAGCGGCCGGTCGGACTGGTGGTCGGCCTCCCGCTCGACGATGACGCCAACGAGGGCGAGTCGGCTCAGGCCGCCCGCGCCATGGGCGAGCAGTTCGCGACCCGAGCGGCGTTGCCGATTGCCTGGGTGGACGAGAGCTTCACCACCGCCGAGGTGCTCGAGCGGCTCACCGATCGCGGGATCGCCCCACGTCAGCGGAAGGCGATGATTGACGCGATGGCAGCGGCGGTGGTGCTGGAGCGTTGGCTGGACGCGCGAAGGCGCAGGTGAAGCGGCGCCTCGCAACGTGTGCGCTGCTGCTCGTCGTGGCGTGCGGGGTCGGCGATGGCCCCGCCGTGCGGATCGCCGTGCCGCCGGGGAGTACGCTCTCCAGCATCGGCGATTCGCTGGTTGCACGCGGCGTGCTCGCCACGGCCGTACCCTTCCGACTGCAAGGTCGGATCCAGGGGGTCGACCGCCGTATCAAGGCCGGGATCTATGAATTCGTCCCAGGCAGCGGTGTCCGGGCGATCCTCGATCGGCTGGTCGCAGGGGATGCCGTACAATTCAAGATCACCCTCCCCGAGGGCGCGACCATTTTCGATCTCGCCCGCCGAGCCGAGCGTGTGATCGGCCTCCCCGCGGATTCGATCATGCACCTGGCACATGACAGCGCGCTGCGCCGGGAGTTCGGCATCCCAGGCGCGAGCGTCGAAGGATGGCTCCTCCCGGCGACCTACCACTTCACCGGCCTCGGCGGCGCCCGCGACCTGCTCCACACCTTTCTCGAGGGTCGCCGGGATCGCTGGCCCGCCAACTGGAAGCGTCGTGCCGATGCCGCCGACCTCGACCGCGACGAAGTGGTCACCCTCGCGTCGATCGTGGAGGCCGAGGCGATGCGCGCCGAGGAACTCCCCCGCATCGCCGCGGTGTACCGCAATCGCCTCCGCCTCGGCATGCCGCTCCAGGCTGACCCGACGATCCAGTACGCCTACCTCGTGGATTCCGGCAGCCGCAAGCCGCGCCTCTACAACAAGGACTACGGCTACCAGTCCCCGTACAACAGCTATCTCCACAAGGGACTCCCACCGACGCCAATCGGCAATCCGAGCGATGCCGCGATCGAAGCGGTGCTCTCCCCTGCCCCAGTGCGCGACCTCTACTTCGTGGCAGTGGGCGATGGGACGCATCTATTCGCGGTGAGCTATGCGGAGCATTTGCGGAATATCGAACGGGTGCGGCGGTAGGGCTTACCCCGCCCGCGGGCGCAGCCCGGGCGGCGGGGTGAACCCCCGCGCCGCCCCCTCCACATCCTCGCTCCCCAAGATCCCGCTGACCACCGCCACGCCCGCAAACCCTGCCGCGATCGCTGGCGCGACATCCTCGGGCTGCACGCCTCCGATCAGCACGCATGGCCGTGGGCCTGCCGCCGCGAGCAGCGCCGCCGCACCACCGAATCCGAGGGCAGCGCCGGCGTCGCCCTTGGTAGTGGTCCGGTGCAGGGGCCCAATGCCCCAGTAGTCGGCGGCGAGTCCACGAGCCACCTCGGCGGCGCTCCCGACTGAGGCACCGATCCAGAAGCCCTGGGGGGCGATCCGCCGCGCCCGTTCCGGGGGGAGATCATCCCCGCCGAGATGTACCCCGCTGGCGCCCGCGACGAGAGCGATGTCGAGGCGGTCGTTCACGAAGAGCGGTACGGGAAGCACGGCGACCAGGCGACGGGCGAGGTCGAGCACCTCGCGGTCCGACGCGCGCTTCAACCGCAGCTGGACGGCAGTGACGCCGCCACGCACCGCCTCCCGGGTCAGCGCGACGGGGTCGCGTGCGCCAAGGAGGGCATCGTCGGTGACCAGCAGGAGTCGGAGGGAGGCGGCTAGATTCTCGCGCATGAGGAATGATACCCATCGGGGCGCACCCCGCTGCACCAGTCGGAGGGGCCGGTGACCGACGCGATCGTGAGCGATCGGGGCGCCAGTCGCTGGACCACCGGGCACCCGTGGATCTACCGGAGCGATGTGCGCGAGCATCCGGATCACGCGGGCGTCATCGCGGTGCGTGACGCGCGCGGGCGCTTCCTCGGGCGCGCGCTCTGCTCTCCCGCCTCCGAGATCCGCCTCCGACTGCTGGAGCGACAGGATCTGCCGATCGATGCAGCGTGGTGGCGGGCTCGACTCACGGCATGCCGGGATCGGCGGATTGGAATTGACGCATCGGCGTGGCGCGCGGTGCACGCGGAGGGGGATGGGCTCCCGGCGCTGGTGGTCGACCGCTACGATCGCTGGCTGGTGGTGCAGCTCCTCTCGGCGGGGCTCGAGACGCAGCGTGGGCTGATCGTCGATGCCCTGCGCGACGTCTTCGCCCCGGAGGGGATCCTCTTTCGCCATGACGTCCCGACCCGCCGCCTGGAAGCACTCGAGAGCGGGGTCGAGCTCGCCTTCGGAAGCGTCCCCGAGCAGATCGAAGTGCGCGAGGGCGGCGTACGCTGGTACGCGGCGCCGTGGAGCGGTCAGAAGACCGGGGCATTTCTCGACCAGCGCGAGAATAGGATCGCGGCCGGGGCGCTGGTCCCTGAGGGTGGCACGGCGCTCGATTGCTTCTCCTATCACGGCTCCTTCGCGCTGCATCTGGCAGGGCGTGCTGCGGCGGTCACGGCGCTTGACGTGAGCACCGAGGCGCTCGCCCGCGGGGCCGAGCACGCCGCCTTGAATGGCCTGCACCAGATCGAGTTCGTGGCCGGCGATGTCTTCGATGTGCTGCCGACGTGGGGCCGGGAGGGGCGGCGCTTTGATGTGGTCGTGGTGGACCCGCCGGCCTTCGCCAAGAGCAAGGCCAATGTGCCGGCTGCCCTCCGGGGCTACCACGAAGTGAATCGACGGGCGATGCGGCTCCTCGCGCCGGGCGGGTGGTTGGTGTCGGCCTCGTGCTCCTTCCACGTCCGGCGCCCCGAGTTCCTGGCGATGCTGGCCGGAGCGGCCGCCGAGAGTGGGCGGCGCCTGACGCTCCACGCCGTCCTCGGCCAGGGGGTGGATCATCCCGAGGTGCTCACCATCCCGGAAACCGGCTATTTGAAGGGGGCGATTCTGCGGGCGGATTGACGCGCCGCCTCCGATTCGCAAAGTTGGGGGATGCTATCTCAGCAGCAACTCCTTGCGACCGCCGCCCGACGGCGTCCACTCCGCTCGCTGCGACAGCAATACGACCTCTACATCATGGACCGGGTCGAGCAGTTCAAGAACCGGATCTCCCGCGAAGAACTCATGCGCCTCGCCGACGAGGCGGTCTCGGACGTCCGCGGCTCGGACGCCGACCAGTTCCTGCTGACGGAAGTGCTGGCGCAGGAAGCCGTCGACGAGCTCATCAAGCGCCGACTCGGGATCCGGGGCTTCGACGCCTGGCGGAAGTCCTACCCGAAGCGCCGTGCCGCGCAACGCGAGCCGATCTACTGGAATGTCGACGACCCCCATCTGGTGGCCGGCCTCGCGCCGCGCGTCGAACCGGGGGATCCGGTGCTCGTCGTTGGCGTCGGCGCGGAGCCGTGTGCCTACCTGCTTGCCGCCTACGACGCCGACGTGACCTTCCTGGCTCGTGACTTCACGGTGGTCGAACGCGCCGAGGGGCGGGTCGCCGACGAATCCCTCTCGTCCACCTTCGATGCGATCTGCGTCCAGTTCGGCCAGTGGCTGCCGTGCATCCCCGGCGGCTTCGTGCTGGTGGTGGTGGACGCGGGCACGCTCGGGGCGCTCTCGCCCGGTGAGCGACGGATTCTCCTGGAGGAGCTGCAAGCGCTCACCGCGCCGGGTGGACTGCATGCGCTGGTGCCCGACCATCAGGGCGCTGGGCCGGAAGGGTTCGCGGCGCACTACGCCAGCTGGGCGCGCGAGACGCTGCCGCCAACCGGGCGTCGGGTCCGGGGCACCGCCTCCCGCGGTGCACTGTTCAGTCGCCCGGCCGAAGCGCCGGCGACGCTTGGCCGACAGGACGTGCGGGCCTGAGGGATGGAGTGGGGGGAAAAGCATAGGGCCGGCAACGTGCCGGCCCTTTTTTCATGCCTCTCGCGGCGAAGGCCGCGAGACCAGCCGCTTTACGCAGCAGGCTTCGCGGCCTTCTTGGCGGCCTTCTTCGCCGGACGCTTGGCGGCCTTCTTCGCTGTCTTCTTGGCGGCCTTCTTCGCCGGACGCTTGGCAGCCTTCTTGGCCGCCTTCTTCGCCGGACGCTTGGCAGCCTTCTTGGCGGCCTTCTTCGCCGGACGCTTGGCAGCCTTCTTCGCCGCCTTCTTCGCCGGACGCTTGGCAGCCTTCTTCGGCGCCTTCTTCGCAGCCTTCTTCGTAGCCATGGAGCCTCCCTGAGGAATTGAACATGCATGAGCACTCGGCATACGTGCGGTGCTCATGGCGACGCCCCGCTCCTGTCAGCGGAGTAGCGTCGGCATATACAAGATCGAAATTTTCCTCTCCCGCGCAATACCCCCGCGCAATGGAACCGCCGACAGCGCATCGGCTTCCACCGATCGTCCACATCCCGGACACCCCCTCACACGGTGTCGCGCGCATCGCGACGGAGGCGTCGTGATGCGTCGTGCGTACCACCTCCTCGCGACACGATACTGCGGGCACACACCCGCGCGTTCCCTGCAACACCTTGTGGAATGCGGCTTTGCGCGTGGTCGGTGCACGACATCACGCGTGCGTCATCACGTCGTGCGGAGATGGCGTCCCGGCGTCGCATGTGCGCGTGCACGACGCCGACGGCGGCGCAGCGAGGGCGTGATGGGGCTCTCGGCGACCGGCCGGCGAGTCCGGCGACTTTCCCCGCCGAAGGGCACGAACGGTCAAAATCTTTCCGGCGCGGTTGCCGGGGGGACCTTGGGTTGCCTCGGTCGGTCGCCCATATTCCCGCCGTCCTCACCTCCGGAATCCAGATGCGCGCAGTCATCAAAAGTGTCCCCGGCGTCGGAATGGAAGTCGTCGAGCAACCGATGCCGCACGTCGGATCACGCGACGTCCTCATCAAGGTGCATCACGCCGGCGTCTGTGGCACCGACCTGCACATCTGGGAATGGGATGCGTGGGCATCGGGGCGAATGCGTCCGCCGGTGATCATCGGCCACGAGTTTGCGGGTGCGATCGTCGAGCTCGGCCCGGAGGCCGCGCGTGAGGGACTGCTCGCCGTCGGGGACCTGGTGACCGCCGAAGGACACATCGTCTGCGATCACTGCGTCCCGTGCCGAACCGGCAACG
>JBBRGR010000009.1:0-12986 GCA_038223815.1 Gemmatimonadales bacterium | reverse complement strand
GTCATACCGTGCCAGGAGGGCGCCCGACTCGTCGGCGTGATCCTGTCGCACCACGGCGGCCAATTGCTCGCGCCCGGAGGCTCCCTGCGCGACCGCGTCGAGCAACGAGACGCTCTCGCCGGACGTCTCGCGGTTCCATGCGGCCAGGAGCAGCGCCAGTTGGCGGGCCAGCGCGTTGTAGTGCTCCTGCACCGCGCCGCCCTTGGCTGCGTGCACGCCCGAGACGCCGATGACGAAGCGCCACCCGGTCGGTAACGTCACGCGCGCCTCCTCGGCGACCGGGAGGAAACGATACTGGGCCAGTTCGCCCCGCTGACAGCGGAGGATCGCGGTCTGGTCTTCACTTCCGCCATGGGTCCCGACACCGCGATCCGCCGCGAAGGGGCCGAAGACCTTGCCGTTCTCCATGGCACCGAGGTACCCCGGAAGCGCATCGATGCTGTCGAACGCACCCTGCCACGCCCGGTGGTGCGTCAGCTGGTTGAAGGCCGCCAAGGGCAGGAAGGTGGCAATCACGAGGGCACTCGACGACGACAGCCCGGCGGCGGAGGGAAGGGAAGAGATCAGCACGGCGTCCATGCCGAGTCGGGCGCCGGGAAAGTCGCGCGCGACCCGCCGAATAACCGAGATCGGATAGTCCGCCCACGCCCCCGGTCGCGCGGGGACGTCCGGGCGGAACGGCAGTCGGAGGGTCGTGTGCCGCGAGGCGTCCATCAATCGGATGATGCCATCGCGGCGCGGCGCGGCGAGGACATGGAAGCCGCGCTCCACCGTCGCGAGCACTGAGCGTCCCCCGCCATAGTCCGTATGCTTGCCCAGGACTTCGATCCGCCCCGGCACCCACCAGGCACGCGCCTGCGCAGGGTCCCCCACTCGACGCGCGTAGGCGGTGCTGACCACCGCGAACTGGCGCGCGGCGTGGTCACACGCGCTCTCGGACAAGCCGAGCTCGGCGAGGCGCTCGTGCCAGGACCGCATCAGGGAAGGCACCGCTGGGCACCCAGCCACGCCGCGACGCCGGGAATGTCGTCCTGCCGGGAGAGGTCGAGCACCGGAGCGCGCATGATCACAGCGCGGAAGCGCTCGCCGCGAGCGATGGCGAGCATGATCGCCTGCGGCAGTTCCAGCTCACCGCGCGGGGAAGGGGCGACGTCTCGACAGGCGACGAAGACGGCCTCATCGATGCGCCAGAGATTCATGCTGACCCACCGTGTCGTGTGGATCGCTGCGAGCACGGCGGCATCCGGCTTCTCGAGGATGTCCGCCAGCGTGCCGTCAGGTCGCAGTGTGAGAATCGCGAACGCGGCGATCCGCGCGGGCTCGATGTTCCCCGCCGAGACCAGCGTCTCGGGATCGAAGGCGATGAGCCCCGGCTCGCCCAGTGTGACCAGTGCCCGAATGGCCTCGACCGGGTAGAGGTTGTCGGCGTTGAGCACCAGCGCCTCGCGCCCGGCCACCCAGGCTTCCGCGGCGAGCAGGGCATCGGCGGTGCCACGTGGCTCCGTCTGGATGGCCCATCCCAGGTGCACCCGTGTCGGCGGGTGCGCCGCATAATGGTCGCGCAGGACGGTGTGGTCCGGCGCGACCACCAGGCACACCTCGGTGACGCCAGCATCGGCGAGGGAGGAGAGCACGTGGTCGAGAAAGGGCCGACCGGCGTCATCGGGGATCATCCCCTTGAGCCCCGCCACGGCGGCCGCGCTCTGACGCGGATCGAGGGCCACGCCGCCCGCCGGTCGTCGCATCCGGGAACCAAGTCCCCGGGCGAGGATGACCGCAGCGGTGGCGTCCGGGGCGGTCATGTCTCGGCCGAGGCCCCACTCCACATCTTGGGCACGATCCGGAGCAACACCCCGGCACTCACCACGAACACCGTGATCCAGAAGGCGGCCGTGGTGGTGTGCCCGTAGATGAGTGACCCCGTCCCGAACAGCGCGCCGTACACCATCAGGCAGCCAAACATCCAGGCCAGGAACGCCTGCGGCAGCGAATCGGGAGATGGTGGCAGCCCCGTCTCCGCCCGCACCGAGGCCCACCCCGGGCCAGCCGGGCGGACCTTCCGATAGAAGGCGAGGAGGGTCGCCCGATCCGTCGGCTGCGTCACGATGGCGGTGATGACCCAGACGCTCGTCGTCGTCGCGATGGTGAGCAGCAGGGTGATGTGCGAGGGGATCGCCATGCCCATCTTGTTCGCGAGGAAGAAGCCCAGCGCGACAACGAAGGAGGAGATCATTGCCGTGATCTCGCACCAGGCATTGATGCGCCACCAGAACCAGCGCAGCAGGTAGATCAAGCCCGTGCCGGCGCCGATCGACAGCAGCAACTGGAAGGATTCGGCCGCGGTGTCGAGCGCATAGGTGAGGAAGCCGGCGAGGATCATCAGGGCCGCGGTGATCCAGCGGCCGACGCCGACATAGTGCGCTTCCGTGGCGTCCGTCGTCACGAAGCGACGGTAGAAGTCGTGCACCAGATAGGACGAACCCCAATTCAGGTGCGTGACGAGCGTCGAGACGTACGCGGCCAGCATGCCGGCGATCATCACGCCGAGAAAACCATGCGGCAGGAATTTCAGCATGGCGGGGTAGGCGAGGTCGTGGCCGATCAGCCGCGGGTCCACGTTCGGAAACGCGACCTGGATCGAGTCGAGCGTGGGGAAGACCAGTATCGAGGCGAGCGCCACGATGATCCACGGCCATGACCGCAGCGCGTAGTGGGCAATATTGAAGAAGAGCGTGCCGCCGAGGGCGTCGCGCTCCGACTTGGCCGCCAGCATCCGCTGCGCGATGTAGGAGCCGCCCCCGGGCTCGGCGCCAGGATACCAGACCGACCACCATTGCAGGGTGAGGGGAATCACGAACAGGGTGAGCGTCAGCGGCCAGTTGCTGAAGTCCGGCACCAGCGAGAGGGTTGATTCCGGCAGGCGCGACACCAACCCCGCCATCCCGCCGACCTCCGGCTGCTGCAGCGCGAAGTACATCGCGGCAAACGCGCCGGTCATCGCGATCCCGAACTGGATGAAGTCCACCACGAGCACGCCCCAGAGCCCGGAGCTCGCCGCGAAGGCAATGTTCAGCGTGCCGCAGATCACCAGCGTCTGCCACATCGGCCAGCCGAGCACGACCGAGGCAATTTTCGCGGCGGCGAGGTTCACCGACGCCATGATGAAACAGTTGAAGAAGAGGCCGAGGTACACGGCTCGGAACCCGCGGACGAGCGTGGCGGCCCGTCCGCTGTAGCGGAGCTCGTAGAACTCGAGGTCGGTCAACACCCCGCTGCGCCGCCAGAGCCTGGCGAAGAAGAAGACGGTGGCCATGCCGGTGAGGAGGAAGGCCCACCACTGCCAGTTGCTGGCCACCCCGCCGGTGCGGACGAAGTTGGTGACCAGGTTCGGGGTGTCGGTACTGAAGGTCGTGGCGACCATCGAGACACCAATGAGCCACCAGGGCGCCGACTGGCCGGAGGTGAAGAACTCCTTGGTGCTCGACCCGGCACGCTTCGCCAGCAGGATCGGCGGAATGGAACAGAGCACGATCGAGGCCAGCACGATCGCCCAATCCAGGCCATTCGGATTCACGCGCCCACCCGGGGGCGCTGCCACCCACCGCGCGTGAAGTCGGGGAACTTCATCGGCGCACTGCTCTTGGCCAGCGATGCCTCGGACAACGGCCACGGCGCGCTCCACGCCGCCGCATCATAGACATCGAAGTCCGGTGCCGTGCCTTCGCGCATGCACTCGATGAGACGGAAGGCCATCAGGTAGTCCATGCCGCCGTGGCCTCCCTTCTGCCGCGCGATCTCGCCGACGCGGCGCCAGAGCGGATGGGTATGCTCCGCCTTGAACTCGTCGACCGGCCTGAAGCGGTGCCCGCCCGCTTGCCCCTCGAGGAAGACGCGTCCGGGATAATCCTTGAAGACGCCCTTGGTCCCGCGCACCGAGTTGAGGCGGTCATACGGGGTGGGCAGCGTCACGTTGTGCTGGAGCAGGATCGTCTTGCCACGGAGCGTCTTGATGAACGACGAATTCAGGTCACCCGCCACATACGTTTCCTGCCACTTCGGCGAATCCTTCGGGACCTTCGCCTCACGCCACTCCGTGAGGCCGCGCTCCGGCGTCGACATCGACACGAGGTAGTCGAAGCGATCGCCCTTGTGAATGTCGAGGTACCACGCCACCGGGCCGAGGCCGTGAGTTGGGTAGAAATTGCCGTCCCGATTGGTGTGCGGCGTGCGCCGCCAGAGGCCCTCGTCCCGGTCCTCGAAGAGGATGCTGCGCAGGTCGTGGATGTAGGCGGCTTCGGCATGGAGGATCTCGCCGAAGAGTCCCTTCTTCACCATGGTGTCGACGAGCATCTCGTTGAAGTCGTAGCAGCAGTTCTCCATCATCAGGCAATGCCGCCGGGTCTTCTCCGACATGTCCACCAGCGCCCAGCAGTCCTTGAGCGTGCTCGCGGCCGGCACCTCCGTGGCGGCATGCTTGCCGGCCTTCATCGCGGCGAGGCAGACCGGGACGTGCCACCCCCAGGGGGTCGCCGTGTAGACGATGTCGATGTCGTCACGTTCCACCAGACGCTCGAAGTCCCGTTCGCCGTTGGTGTACAATGCCGGTGCCGGCTGTCCCGCATCCGTGACCATCTTGGCAGCGCGTGCCGCCTTGCCGGCGTCGAGGTCGCAGAGAGCAGTGATGCGGGCGCCGTCGACCGCCAGCAGCTCCCCGAGCACGGAGCGACCCCGCAGTCCGGTCCCGACGATCGCGACTCGCACCGTGGCATGCCGCGCAAAGGGCACGCCCATCATGGTGGGCGCGGCCCTCGAAGGGGGAGCCGTCGACGGCGGACCCGCCTGCGCCTCGGCGCTGGTCACGGCGAGGGCGGCGCCGGCGGCGCCAGCGGCTTTCAGCAGGTCGCGCCGGGAAAGCGGCGCGTCGGCGGGTCCGTGCGACATGGGGAGTTCTCGATGGGGAAGGGGACGCTCCCGACCGTCGTGGCGGGAGCGCACGGATTGTAGCGGGACGCCGCACTCTGCGCGAGGTGCCACGCGCCTCGCCACTGTCCCTATCTTTCCAGATCCCATGACGACCCCCTCCCTGCGCTCTCCCCTCGGCTTCTCGGCGGCCCTCGCCACGGTGGTCGCCAACATCGTCGGCACCGGCGTCTTTACCACCCTCGGCTTCCAGGTGCTCGGCACGACGGACGGCTTCGCCCTGCTGGCGCTCTGGGGCGTCGGTGGCCTGATCGCGGTCGCCGGGGCGCTCTGCTATAGCGAGCTGGCGGCCGCGATTCGCGGCTCCGGCGGCGAATATCGCTTCCTGGGCCGGATCTATGCCCCGGCGGTGGGCACGGTCGCCGGCTGGGTATCGGTCGCCGTCGGCTTCGCCGCGCCGGTGGCGCTCGCCGCGATGGCGCTCGGTCGCTACGCCGGTCCGCTGCTCGAGATCGCCGCCGGACCCCTGGCCGTCGCCGCAATCGTCGTTGCCACGGGCGTGCACCTGCTTGCCCCGGAGGTGGGCGGGAAGGTGCAGGTGGTGGTCACCACCCTCAAGGTGCTGCTGATTCTGGCGTTCGTGGCGGCCGGACTCGCCGCCCCGGCGACGACCCTCAGCTTCGCCCCGAGCGCGGAATCCTTCGGGCAGATGACCAGCGGTGCCTTCGCGATCTCGCTGATCTTTGTCTCCTACGCCTATACCGGCTTCAACGCCGCCGCGTACTTCCAGGGCGAAGTCCTGGACGCCGAGCGCAACGTGCCGCGCGCGCTGGTGCTCGGCACCTTGCTCGTGACCGCGCTCTACATGGGGCTGAACTGGGTCTTTCTCCGGACCGCGCCGATCACAGAGCTCGCGGGGCAGGTCGAGGTCGGGGCGATCGCGGCGGGACGGATCTTCGGGGATGCTGGCGGGCGACTCATGAGCGGCGTGATCGCCCTGCTCCTGATCTCGACCATCTCCGCCATGACGCTTGCCGGCCCGCGCGTGATCGAGGCGATGGCCGAAGATCATCCCCCCCTTCGTCCGCTCGCGCAGCGCTCGGCCACCGGGAGTCCGCGGCGCGCTGTGCTGCTGCAGGGGGGGCTCGCGCTGCTCTTCGTGTGGACGAATTCATTCGAGGGGATCCTCACCTACGCTGGCTTCACCCTCAACCTCTTTCTGGTGCTCGCGGTGGTTGGCGTCCTGGTGCTCCGGCGGCGCGAGCCCGACCTGCCCCGGCCGTATCGGGTCTGGGGCTACCCATGGACGCCGCTCTTCTTCGCAGGATTCTCGCTCTGGTCCCTGATCGTGGTCGCGCGCGATCGCCCGATGGAGGCGGTGGGCGGGGTGGTGACGTTGGGGGTGGCGGCGATGCTGACGTGGCTCGTGGCGGCGGTGCCGGCCGACGAGGCGGGTGACGCTTAGCTGGTGGTGCGGCGGAGCAGCAGCGAATCGAGCAGAGTGATCGGGGCGGCTTCGACCGGCGCCGTGAAGAGTCGCCGGGCACCCTTCCACCACGTGAGTCCCTTCTTCGTTTTCGGGAGCTCGGCCTCGATCACACCCTTCCGGGTATTGGCGGCGTGGACGTATTTCCCGCCCCCGACGTAGATCCCGATGTGATCGACCTGCTTCCCCTTGCCGAAGTAGAGCAGGTCCCCAGGCAGCAACTGCGTCGGGTCCTTGGGCACTTCGATCCCGACCTTCGCCTGCTCGCGCGAGGTGCGCGGCAAGTCCAGATCGAACGCGGCCATCACCCACTGCACCAAGCCGCTGCAGTCGAACGCCTTCCCGGGGGCCTTGGCGCCGAGCTTGTAGCGGGCGCCGAGCTGGGACTTCGCCAGCGTCACGATGGAATCCATTGGCGCCGGGGTGCTGAACATGCGGGAAATCGTGGTGAACGGATTCTCCCCGCGCGTGAAGGCCGGGCTCTGCGCACTGGCCGACGCCGAAAAGACCACCATGATGAGGGCGGCGGGAAGGGCGGGGCGAGCGAGGCGATGCAACAGGAGCACGGACACCCAGAGCGAGAGGACTAGATCGTTCGGACGGGTCATTCTAGCGTCCGAACCCCGAGTCGTCCACCCCAACAGCTGTTTCGATCTGAATCGTCGCTATTTAACCGCGAAGGTAATCCGGACCACCCCAGTCACCTCCTTCTCCCGATCGCTGGTGTCGTACATCCCGTAGTCGTTGACTTCAGTGGAGTTACGCCGTGTCACCTGGAAGACGCCGACCCGCACCGCCTTGATCCGACCGGTCTTCGCCCCCACCGCGCCGAGGATCTCGTCGGCCCGAGTCCGGGCGTCTTTCGTGGCCTGTGCGAGCAACGGGCCACGGATCTCCGGGAGTTTGGCGTAGAGGTATTCCGGAGCCTGACCGACCACACCGACCCCTTGATTGAGCAGGGCGCTGAGGTCGCCGGCCAGCGCCGCGACCTTGTCGACATTCTCCGAGCGCAGCTCGACCTGCTGCTGGACCCGGTAGCCGAGGGTGCGGCCGGTCTCGTTGCCATTGAGGTACTCGTTCACCACCATCGTGAACGGCGCTCGCACCGTCACACTCGAATCTGCAAACCCTTCGCTCAGGAGAAAGGCGCGCGTCTGCTCCGCCCCCTCGCGCGCGATCCGCGACGCCTCGGCCTGCGTCGGAGCCTGGCGCGCGACATCGAGTCGCCAGACGGCAAAATCCGCTCGCACCGACTGCTTGGCGGAGCCGGTGACAGTGATGTCGTCGTTGGCGCGTTGCAGACCACCGATGGCGCCGGCCCCCACGAGGGCAGCGAGGACGATCGCGATCGCAAGAATCAGCGCGGGACGCGTGTTGGGCGATTGGCTCATCGACACCTCCTAGAGAATCCGCTGGCCGAACGCACTGGCCATCAGTTCGACGGCGAGCTCGGCCGTCTGATTGAATCGATCAAGGACCGGGTTCACCTCGACCAGGTCAAGCGAGACGACCCGGCCACTGTCCCAGAGCGTCTCCATGGCCAGATGGGCCTCGCGGTAGGTGACGCCGCCGCGGACCGGCGTGCCCACACCAGGGGCGTCCCGCGGATCGACAAAGTCGAGGTCGAGCGAGACGTGCAACCCATCGGTCCCGGTGCTGACCTTGGCAATCGCTTCCGCCAGGATCGTCCGTAGCCCGCGCTCGTCGATGTCCCGCATGGTGTAGATGGTGACGCCGTACAGCCGCGCATGACTGCGCTCAGCCTGATCGAGGTCCCGCGCCCCGATGATCACCATGTGCTCAGGACGCACCGCTGGCGCCGGTGAGGCGAGGGCGGCCATCGCGGAGTCGCCATGGCCGAGCAGATGGGCGACCGGCATGCCATGCACGTTGCCGCTGAGGGTGCTCTCGGGGGTGTTGAGGTCGGCGTGGGCATCGAGCCAGATCACCCCGAGGCGTTGTCCGCGCTCCGCCAGGGCCGTCGCCACCCCGGCAGCGGAACCGGCAGCAAGGGAGTGGTCCCCCCCAAGCACCACGGGGATCCGGCCGGCGCGCACGATCGACGCCGTACGCGAGGCCACGTCGCGGCAGATGGCGGTGATGGTCGGGAGATAGTCGATGCCGCGGCCGAGTTGCAGGGTCTCGCGGGTCGGCACGGGAACATCGCCGGTGTCGATGACATCGTGGCCGAGGCGCTCGAGGCGCGGCGCCAACTGGGCGAGGCGAACGGCGGAGGGCCCCATCTCGACGCCGCGGCGGGCGGCGCCGAGATCCAGGGGAACGCCGAGCAAGGAAAGCGAAGCCATCCCCAAAGCTACCGGATTGTCACGCCCGGTGCCGGGGCCCCATCAGATCGCATGCCGTCCCGAGTCTGCGGTCCCCGATCCCCGGTCATCGATCATCGATAGAACGCATTGAAGACAAACCGATACGTCCCCTGCGGCTGGGCACGGAAGAGCAGTTCGGGGCCGTAGAGATAGAGGGTACCCCGGCCGACCTGCGCCTGCGCCATCGCGACCCCATCCTTGAGGATCTGCTGGCCGTAGGCCCAACCCGAGCGGAGGGGCGTCTCGGAGGCGAATCGCGCAATCGGTGTCACACCGCGCGCAGCGGCATCGGCGCCGAGGCGGAACACCGGCGAGTTGTCGAACATCACCATCGCGGTGGAACGGGCCCCCTTGGCGATCGGCAACGTGGTGTCGACGGCCACTTCGAGGATCGAGCCCGGGACATAGTACCTGTCGCGCGTGGGCGGCCGCAGCGTGCCATCGGGCTGCTTGGTCGCGAGATGATTCTCCACGGGCAGGCCGAGGTGCTGCGCCAGTACAGTGGATGAGCCGAGGGTGATGACGCGTCCCCCCGCTTCGAGGAAGGTCTTCAAGTGCGGCACGGTCTGCGTGACGGTCACGCGGCCGAGCCAGCGGCGATACTCGGCCGGCACGCCGGTGGTGTCCGGTGCGCCAGCGCCGCCACGGCCCCCGAGCTGGTCGCTGACCGGAATGGCCCCATCCACGAAGACGAGCACGTCGTAGTCCTTGGTCAGGTTGCCGGCATCGAGGCGCTGCGGGAAGACCAACTGGAACGGCACTTCGAACTGCTCGAAGATCCACCGCGTCCAGCCGGATTCCATCGAGCCGCCGTAGCGATCCCAGACGCCGACGCGCAGGGCCGTCATCGCGGTGCCACGCGCCGTCGTCGCCACGGTCGGGAGGGCGCGATCGCGGGCCAACGCGCCGAGGATCGTGGCCGAGACGCTGGAGGCGGGGACGATGAAGTCGCCCGTGGCGGAGCGTTCGACCCGCTGCTTCGCCTTGAGGAGACGGTTGACCGCGCGGAAGGCATCGGTGGCGGACGGCGAGAGCAACCAGCCACGCGCCTTGGCGTCGAACGCGGCGGGCTCGGGATGGACGCGCTCCTCGGCGACCGGGGCGAGCGGCGCGGTGAGCGGATCGAGGATGCGGTCAAAGAGGAATCCCATCTGGTACGCCAGCGTCCAGCCCGCGTTGTCGTAGGGCGCCTTCGGCGGGCCACCGGGATACTGCAGGTCGGTCGGGTGGTCCTGCGGCTCGAACAGGTCGAGGACGTGCGGACGGAAGGCCTGATCGCCGCGGATCACGAAGGACCCCTTGGGATAGCGCTTCCCGCCGACCGAGAAAGCCGCGGTGGCCTTCTGGATCTCGACACCGGAGGTGCTCATCGCGTTGAGGAAGTCGATCGCCGAGCCGATCTCGGCCTGGTCGGCGGGAATCACATAGGCGCGCGGGTCGCGTCGCGCCGGATCGCGCAACACCGCTTCGCCTGCCCGCGTGGCCGCCGGCCCCTGCACCGCCCCCGCCGCGAGGCGTGCCGCCTCGATGAGTCCCGGTGTGTGGGTCCAGGTGTCGCGCGTGCCGCGCTCGATCGAATTGCGGCCCATGCGCCAGATGTTGAACAGCAGCTCCTCACGGTGCTTCGACGCCAGATCGAGGATCGCACGGTTGGCGGTCATCGAGTAGTCCACCGACTGGCGGAAGTACCACGGACCCCATTCCACCGGCAGCACCTGCCCACCGGCCGGAAGCTGCCGCTCGTAGCGGAGCGGGACCTGCATCGGCGTCGGCGACCCGATCGTCTCGGTGAGGATGCCGATCATGTTGTGGAAATACGCCGTCGTCCGGAGACCGCCATTCCACCACGTGGAATAGTTGGCCGCGTCTCGCGAGACCGTGCCGCCCTTCCCCTCCGATGCGAAGCGGCGGTGCATGGCCGCCCCGACGAAGTCGAGACCGGTCGGAATCATCGGGTCGTAGACGTAGTTGAACGGGTCGCGGAAGGGCGGGGCGAACATCACCGCGCCGGCGGGGCCGGTCTGGTGGTGGTTGTACAGGATCTGCGGATACCACTCGCGGTACAACACCCGGGAAATATTCTGCGATTCGACCTGTGCGTTGCGGTAGAAGTCGCGATTGTTGTCGTGGCCGATGTACTTCTGGTAGAGCCGGGGAATGCCGCCATAGCTGCGGCGCAGCGAGTCGGGCGTGCTCATGTACCAGCCTGAGACCAACTCCATGCCGTCCGGGTTGGCGTGTACCGCGAGGATGATCACGTCGTCGAGAATGCGGCGTGTCTCGGCGTCATCCTGCGAGACGAACTGCCACACGAGCTCCATCAGCGCGGTCGCCCCGAGCACTTCGGTCGCGTGCAGGCCGCCATCGATCCAGATGATCGCCTTGCCATCCGCCGCGAGCCGCTTCGCCGTCGCCTCATCCACGCGCCCGCGTGCCAGCGCTTCCGAGGTGCGGCGGTATTCCTCCAGCTTTGCCAGATTCGCGGGGGAAGAGAGGATCGCCATCAGCTGCGGCCGTCCCTCGGCGGTCGTCCCGATGGTGTCGAGCTGCATCCGCGGTGATTCGACCGTCAGCTGCTCCCACCAGCGCTGGAACTGCGTGTAGGTCGCCAGCCGGTAGTTGGCGCCGATGCCGAAGCCGAGCGCCTGCTCCGGCGTCGTGAGGCGCGTCTGTGCGGGTAGCGCGAGTGGGAGCGCGAGGAGGAGAAGGAGGCGGAAGCGCATGGGAAGCTCGGGAGAGGGGATGATCGATGAGCGATGAGCGATGGTCGATGGTCGATGGTCGATGGTCGATGGGTGCAAGGTGAACGCAGGACGTAGAGCAGGCAGGACAGGGCAGGACTCGATCATCGCTCATCGATCATCTCGTGCCGCCGCCCCCAACCCTGCGAGGCGGCCGGTCACCCACGCCCACACAAAATTGTAGCCTCCGATCGGGCCGAACGCATCGAGCAATTCGCCCGAGAGGAAGAGACCCGGATGAATCCGGCTCTCCATGGTGGCCGGGTGGACTTCGCCCAGCGCCACGCCGCCGCCGGTGACCTCGGCCTTCTTGTAGCCCTCGTCGGCGGTCCAGGGGAGCGGATAGTTGGTCAGCGCCTGCACCAGGGCCTTCCGTCCAGCGCGTGGCAATTGGGACAACTTCTTGGCGGGGTCGACCCCGCAGTCCGCGAGCAGTCGGTCGGCCAACCGACTCGGCAACTCGCGCCGCACCACGGTGCCAACCTGATGGATCGCCGGGGCGAGGAAGGTTTCCCAGGTGTCGGCGTCATAGGCGGTCCACTGCACCGTCAACGTGGCCGGTGGCTCATCGGCCAGGCGGGCACGCACGGCCACATGCGAGACGTCGAGCACCGACGGGCCGCTGAAGCCGCGATGGGTGAAGAGAAAGCCACCGCTCGCCTCGCGGCGTTCCGTGGCCGCCTTCGCGGTGATCGTCACCGGGAGCGAGACGCCCGCGAGGTCGGCATAGTTGGCCGGCTCCAGCGTGAGCGGTGTGAGCGCCGGATAGGTCGGGTGGATGGTATGCCCCAGGCGGGCAAGCGCGTCGTATGCAAAGCCATCCGACCCCGTCTTGGGAACCGAGAGCCCGCCCGTCGCAAGGATGACCCGATCGACACGCAGGCGCCGACCGTCGGCCAGTGCGATGCCCCAGCCCGACGCGAGGGGGTCGAGCGCGGTGACCTCCGACCCCGGGAGCCATTCGACCCCGCGCGCGCGCGCCAGGCGCACCAGGCCGTCTCGCACGGAACGCGCGCTGTTGGTGACCGGAAAGAGTTTCCCGCTCTCCTCTTCGAGCGCCAGCGGAATTCCGACCTCGTCTTCGAAGAAGGCGCGCTGCTCCCCAAGCGGCCAACCTCGCAGGATCATCCGCAGGGAGTTGGGCGACGAGGCCGTGACATACCGGGTGGTATCAAGGCGAGACGGAAGCACGTTGCAGCGCCCGCCGCCGGAGATCAGGATCTTGCGCCCCCCGTCCGCGGTGCGTTCGAGCAGCAGCACGCGGGCGCCTTCGCCCGCCGCGTGAATGGCGGCGAGGAGGCCGGCGGCGCCGGCGCCGAGGACGGCGACGAGCGGAGGGGAAGTGGACACGGGGGGAAAGCTAGCCGAGTGGGATGCTATTCTTCCGGATATGACCGAACCCGCCCGCACGACGCGCCCCCCCCCCCCCCCCCCCAGCCCCCCCCCCCCAATAGAATTTACCCCCCCCCAAACGCCCCGACACACCCCCCCACAGGGGGGTGGTTTAAAAGG